>DUSG01000084.1 GCA_012842725.1 Clostridiales bacterium | reverse complement strand
CGAGAGTTGGCTTATTAAGTGTGCAAAAAAACATCATTATCACCTAGATAACACTAAAATGCTCATAAAACGAGTTAAGGGCAGGAATCTTTAAGATTCCCACCCCAACAATTGACAAAGAGCCTAAAAAATTATGGTGGGCCTTCAGGGACTCGAACCCCGGACCAACCGGTTATGAGCCGGTTGCTCTAACCAACTGAGCTAAAGGCCCTAGATGGCTCCCCAAGTTGGACTCGAACCAACGACCCTGCGGTTAACAGCCGCATGCTCTACCGACTGAGCTATTGAGGAAAGTGAACTGACAAATATAATTCTACTAACTTTATATTAAAATGTCAAGGGTATATTTATAAAATTTTATTCCAAATAATCCTTTAGTTTCTTGCTTCTGCTTGGATGTCGAAGTTTTCTTAAAGCTTTGGCTTCTATCTGTCTGATTCTTTCTCTGGTAACATTGAATTCTTTGCCAACCTCTTCTAAAGTTCTCGCCCTTCCATCATCTAATCCAAATCTAAGTCTTAACACTTTTTCTTCCCTTGGAGTTAATGTATCTAAAACTTCCATCAACTGTTCTTTTAGAAGAGTAAAAGCAGCAGCTTCAGCAGGTGCAGGTACATCATCATCAGGAATAAAATCACCTAGATGACTATCTTCTTCTTCCCCAATGGGAGTTTCCAAGGAAACAGGTTCCTGAGCGATTTTCATTATTTCTCTAACCTTATCTTCTGATAAACCCATTTCCTTCGCAATTTCTTCTGGGAGAGGATCTCTGCCTAACTCCTGAAGCAATTGTCTGGATACTCTTATCAGTTTATTTATTGTCTCAACCATATGAACAGGTATTCTTATGGTTCTGGCTTGATCTGCAATGGCCCTGGTTATCGCTTGTCTAATCCACCATGTAGCATAAGTACTGAATTTAAAACCTTTTTCATAATCAAACTTTTCTACAGCCTTTATAAGGCCAAGATTACCTTCCTGTATCAAATCTAAAAACAACATCCCTCTTCCAACATATCTTTTAGCAATGCTTACTACCAGTCTTAAGTTAGCTTCTGTCAGCTTTTTCTTAGCTTCTAAGTCCCCTTCTTTCATTCTCTTTGCTAGTTCGATTTCTTCTTCAGGAGTTAGAAGAGGAACTTTTCCTATTTCTTTAAGATACATTCTTACAGGATCATCTATACTTACACCCTCAGGAACAGACAGATCATCTAAATCTATAGGTTCTTCTTCCTCATCTATAGGAGGCAGATCTATATCAACATCGGCATTTCCAACAACATCAATCCCTTTTGACTCTAAGTATTCATATACTTTATCAATCTGTTCCGGCTCCATTTCCACTTCTTCTAATGTATCCATTATCTCTTTATATGTTAACATTCCATTCTTAGTGCCTTTTTGAATCAACTCTTTTATATGATTCATCTTCAATTCATCGTTCTTCATTTAATCCCCTCCCTTCCAGGACACTGTTTTTCTTCTTTTGTAACTCCATAATTTCTTTGAATAACTCATTGGACTTATCCTTATCCCCAATCTCGTAATATTCATTCATTTTTTTCGTCAGCTCTTCAATCCTTTTTTGGATGTGAGCCTGATAAAGTTTATCTATATATGAATCTACAAGTTTTAAATCATTATCTGTCATTTCTATGCTTAAAATTTCCGCAGCTTTTTTTACGTCTTCCTCATTTTCTAAATGGATTATTATTTCTCCAGCAGATATCATTTTTCCTTCTTTTATTTTTAAATTTATTATTTCAGCAATTTTCTTATTTATTGTACTTGTAAAGTAATCAGGTTTTATTTGATTAAATATATTTTCTGCCCTATTTTTATCCTGAATACAAATATTCAAAAGTTTTATTTCTGCAACCAATTCTCCGCTTATGGTTTTATTGCCATTATTAGTGATGCTATTCCTGTCCAGTATATTATTCCTGCTATTTCCACTAGTATACCTCTTTTTTATCTTATTTAATTCATCATATATAGCCATTTCGCTTATTTGCATTTCTTTAGAATATTTTTTTATATACGCATCTATTTCAGCAGGGCTGTCCAATCCAATAAGAATACTTGCCAGCTGCTTTATAAATCTTACTCTTCCTTCAATATTTGTTATATCTGTATTTTGTTTCAAATTATATATTTTATAATCTATCAATGACATGCTTTTTTCAATTAAATCATTAAAAGCCTCAAGACCTTCCTGTCTGACAAATTCATCAGGATCTTTCCCCTTAGGAAGCCTTATTACTTTCACATTGCAGCCTTCCTTTTCCAAAATAGCTAATCCTTTTTGTGTTGCTGCTTGACCAGCAGCATCAGAATCGTATGCTATTATTATCTCATTGGCATATCTTTTTAAAAGCCTTGCTTGATTCTCCGTAAAAGCTGTTCCCAAAGAAGCAACAACATTATTGATACCATATTGATGCAGGGAAATTGCATCCATATATCCTTCTACAACGATTATATTCTTCAAATCCTTAATATTCTTTACAAGATTTAAACCATAAATATTATTGCCTTTGATGTAAATTTCTGTTTCAGGAGAGTTTAAATACTTAGGCTTACTGTCATCCATAACTCTGCCGCCAAAAGCAATTACATTACCTTTTAAATCTATGATAGGAAACATTATCCTATTCCTGAATCTGTCATAATAATCAGCACCATTGCTTTTTTTAATCAGAAGACCCGCTGAATATACCAGCTCAGATGATATACCGTTTGCAGCCATAAAATTTTTCAAAGAGTCCCAGGAATCCAGTGAATATCCAAGGCCAAATTTCTTTACTATTTCTATGCTTAAACCTCTATCCTTCAAATATTTGATGGCAGATGCATTACTTTTCAGATTATTATAAAAAAATCTTGCAGCCTCTCTATTGATTTTATATAACAATTTTTTCCTTCTTGACTTTTCTTTTTCTTTTTCATTGGGTGCAACCTTGATTTCAATACCTGCCCTTTCTGCCAAAAAGGTTAAAGATTCAGGATAGTTTAGCTTTTCTATCTTCTGTATAAATGTACTTACATTGCCACCGACACCGCACCCAAAACAGTAAAAAAGCTGTTTATCAGGAGAAACATTAAAAGAAGGAGTTTTTTCTGAATGAAAAGGACATAAGCCTATATAGTTCCTTCCGCTTTTCTTTAATTTCATATATTGAGATATAACATCTACAATATCATTCTTTTCAATTATCTCAGAAATAAGTTCTTCTGAGAAATACATAAGCTATACCACCTTTAACGTTTCATGTTAGCCACTATCAATGCTTCTAACGATGATAAAAATAAATCGTCATCCTCCTTGCTTCGTTTTTTGGGTCCCTTATTTCTGCCACCACTACGCAGCAACTTCAGTTTATGATGTCTGATATTCAATAAATCATCAATTTGCCTGTCATCGTAAATTCTTCCGTCAAAGGATAATGCATGAGCTCCTTTAGATAATGCCATAGCAGCAAGTCCAAAGTCGCCGGTTATTACAATATCTCCAACATCAGCTCTATTGATTATTGCCAAATCTGCTGATTGAAATACATCATCTACATAAATAGTCTTTATATTATGAGTTTCACAGCAATTTGAATAATGGCTCAAACTACAAACAAATATTGTTTCTATATCATATTTTTTTGCAACTTTTATGATAATCTCCTTTACAGGACATGCATCAGAATCGACTATTATTTTCATATTCCTCCTAATCAAGACACTGAGTTTATATTTATTCGATATAAAATACAAATATCCTTCATTTTTTTTAAAACTTCCATCCAATCGGTAAAAATAATGATTTATATTTGTTTAGCGCATATCTGTCTGTCATTCCTGCAATATAATCACATGTTATCCTATGAATATCAGTATCTTCCATTATATTCCTTATATCTTCAGGTATTTCATCAGGATTATTAATCAGATATTCATATAATTGTTTTACTATGTATTTGACTTTTTCTTCTTCCTCTTTTGCTTTTGAACCTATATAAACATTATCAAACATGAATTTTCTCAACTTATTTGTAGCCATATCTACATCTTTACTCATTTTAATATATGGCTTATCCATGCTTTCATATATTATATCCGTAATCATTGTGTTAATTCTGCTTTTATGGTCCTTGCCAAGTATTTTGATACAATCTTCAGGCAAATCATGGACGCTCAATATTCCAGCTCTCAATGCATCATCAATATCATGATTTATATATGCTATTCTGTCTGAATATTTTACTACCATTCCTTCCAGCGTACTAGGCTGATTATCTCCTGTATGATTCAGTATTCCATCTCTAACTTCCCATGTAAGATTCAAACCTTTGTTGTTTTCAAGAACATCCACTACCCTTAAACTTTGCTCATTATGCTTAAAGCCGCCTGGATGAATATCATTTAATACGGCTTCACCGGCATGACCAAATGGAGTATGACCTAAATCATGACCAAGGGCTATGGCTTCCGTTAAATCTTCATTCAGCTTCAGAGCTCTGGCAATAGTTCTTGCTATTTGAGCAACCTCAAGAGTATGAGTCAGCCTTGTCCTATAATGATCCTTTTCAGGAGATATAAAAACCTGAGTTTTATGTTTAAGCCTCCTGAAAGCCTTTGAATGGATTACTCTATCTCTATCCCTCTGAAATTCAGTTCTTATATCACATTTAACCTCTTCTTTTTTCCTTCCTTTACTGTCTGCACTGCATACAGCATAAGGGGATAAAATACGTCTTTCCAATTCTTCGGTTCTTTGTCTAATATTCATAATAACAACTCCTAAACAATTTACATACTAAATATATACTACAAAAATATATATTTTCCTTTATAATTATTATATTTCTAAAAATATAACGAATAGGCTTAAGTTTATCATCTTTTTTTGAGCATGAAAGTCGGTTCATAAAAATACAGACTCTGTATTCAATATAAGTATATTTGAATTCCTTCTTAAGTATATAAAAGTGTGAAGCAAACATTTAAATAAAACAAGGGTATCGCACTTTGTTATTAACAAAATAAAGTACAATACCCTCCTAAGCTTCACCTGTTATTCAGCCCAATTACAAATCTGATTTCTCAATTAATCTCACTCAAATCCTTTTCAAAGATTTGGTTTACATGCTCATTTACCTATAATCCATCTCACATAAGTTTTCAGGTTTATTATTTACATCATCCTTATTCTTCCTTAGCATATCTACTCCATTGTATAAAAGATAAAAAGCAACTATGATACAACCTAAAGCATCGATAAACTGGGTCAAGGGATGATTTGGTGCAACTGCTACTGAAATAAGCGCTGATACAACACATATATCAATACAAGCCTTTGCCCGATACAGCTTTTCCTGCCCTGCAATTACGGAATTATATTTCTCCCGTATCATATTTCTATAGCGCCACCAAAACCACAAGTTTGTCAATACCCCTAATATGGCTATTATTAATCCCAAAACTACATTCCCATTTGCTCTATATATGAAAAAGCGAGATACTCCTACAATAAACATTGACATTCCTGAACACATCATGGCTCCGAAAACGGTCAAATTAGCTATACGTTCCAAGTGAATACGATAGGTATCATCAGAGTTCTCAATATGCTTAAGTTTTCGATAAATCCACCAAGATACAAATAAAGCTACCAATTCCGAAGTACGTCGAAGAAAATCCGCAATTTGTGTTGCAGAATGACTTAATATTGCAGGAATACCGGTTACAATTGGTCCAGGTGCGCTTAATAAAAGAGACATAAGCATTACTTTTTCACGATCGGAGGATTGACATTCATTTAGTGTTTTCATACTATACCCCCATTAAAGAAAACAAGATCATAAGTGAAAATATGGGAAATGCCGTCGCTAAGGGTACAGTAATTGTATCAATCCCATTGCGGGATACCAGCTCAACAACTGCACATATTGGGGAGACAAGCAAGGCTCCTGATAAACATAAATGCCAGGGAAATGAGGTATATATCAAAAGACATATAAGTATTGTGGTGGCAGATACGAAATACATAGCAATTGATCCTTCCCTGGTCTTTGTTCCCTCCACCCATCGGTGATTAATTGGATTTCGGCCAAAAGCTTTTCCAATTAGAGCTGCTGCTGCATCTCCGAACCCCCAAGCCATAACAGAAACAATAACAATAAACTTCCACTGTTCTCCTAAAATCCCCCAAAATATTGCAATAAGCACTGCCATCATAAAAAAAGCTATTAACAAGCTTGATTTTATCTCTCCATTTCTACGCTCAATCAGTAAATCCATTACCTTGGGAAATCTTTCGATAAAAGTTATTACCGGATACAAAGCAATAGCAAATACTATGGCGGTTAGCATTGCCAAATACCATGTATCAAAGGCATAAAGAAGCACCAACACAGATAAAAAGCATGCAGTATGAAGGAGTTTCCGAAATAATTCCCTTGGTGGCTTCAAAAATGATCTGATTATTAACAGCAACAAAACAGCAACTGCATAATATCCAATGAACAGCCCGAATCCGGCTATAAATTCTCTCATCATTAACAAACTGTCTCCCTTCAAAACTCAGCATTAAAAACAATGTGAAAGTATTATTGATTTCATTAAAACCAAATACGCTTTATTAAAAGAAAAAACTATCTTTTAATATAAAAAAGATAGTATCTTTATATTTTATACTTTTTTTATTATTTAATCAATACCGCTTCAATTTATGTAAAGATTTAACTCACAGGCCGTTATATTTCTTCTCAATTATGTGTAATAATTTCAAATTAGATAAAATAGGTGTTACCTCTCAAATTTAAGAGGCAACACCTTATAACTTAGTACCTGCTATCTTTTCCTTTATAATATTGATGCAAAGTGCTCTATTGTTTCCTTTATCTCTTCCAAAGCTTCAAGTTTTACTACTGAACAAAACTTTGACATTATCTCCTGTAAAAAAGCAATATCGAATGTACCTGGTTCATATATCAATACTCCTTCGATATCTGCTATGCCTTCCCAAAAGGACATATAGGATAATGACATTCATTGCATTCCATGCATAATCCTCCATGTGCTAATTCCACTATATCTTTTCTTGTCACTCTTTCACCTGCCAAAAATCTTGGAAATAATATATCAAACACAGTTGCTTTATGGTACATCCCACAAGCCGGTAATCCTATAACAGGTATATTATCCTTATATGCTACAAGAAAAACAGCACCTGGCAGCACTGGTGAACCATAACTCTCTATTTCACATCCTGCCTTTGCTATTGAAGCCATAGTAACATCATCCGGATCCACTGCCATACCACCTGTAACAATCAAAATCTCTGCACCATTAGCGATAATTTCATTTATTCTAGAGGAAATCACATCTATATCATCAGGGCTGTACTGCAAATCAACTATAGGACATCCCCAATATTCCATCTTTTGCTTCAACACCGGAGCAAATCTATCTTCTATCCTTTTATAAAACACTTCATTACCTGTAATCAGTATGCCAACATTCTTTTTACTAATCGGTTTAATCTCTATTATTTTCCCATGCTTTTCTTCAGTTTCCTTAATCTTGCCTATCTTTTCCTCTGATATTATAAGTGGAATAATTTTAGCACTGGCAACCTTTTTACCTTTCTCCACAAAAGTGTTTCTATGAAGTGTAGATACCATAAGATCTCCAATACTGTTCATTTCGTTCAACGCATCAAGATTGATTTTCAGAACACCAGAAAATGATGCAATTAAGTTAACTTTCCCTTCCGCAGGATTTGTCAGTTCAATACCTTCTCCGCTTATGGCACTTGCAAGTACACTAGCTCCATCATTTTCATGAACATAGGGTTCATCCATTTCAGCTATATATACGTATTCCTTTCCCATCTTTAAAAGCTCATCTATATCTTCTTCTTTGATTATATACCCTTTCTTAAACTTTACACCCTTAAACTCACCAGGAACAATCTTTGTAAGATCTTGTCCCAATATCAATCCAACTGCTTCCCTGACATTTACCTTTCTCATTATAAACACACTACCTTCCCTTATTCATAAACTCTAGTTATGATGCATTCCTATAATTTTTTATAATAGCACTATATTTATCAAAAATCCAGCATCAAACTTTTACTCAAAAGAAAACGCTGCCGATTCAACAGCAGCAATTCATATACTCAAATATATACTAGCATAAGAAATGTTATTCCAACATCAATATTGCATCTTCAGGAATTTTCAGGTATAAATTTTCCTTATCTTTTCTGTTATTCCATTTATCTTTGTCAATTTTATACAATATGTCAGCATTGTCGTTTTTCTTTTCCATTTTTTCATTTTCAAAATAGACTGTATACTCAGATACACCTTCAACTATCCTATTAATTCTGCATTTTATCACGTTCTTTTCATCTTCAGCCGCAGCAGCATCAAGCATCTGAAAATCATGTGCCTGAACTCCTACGTATTTTATTTTTTGAGGTATTATTTTCGCAGTTTCTAAAACTATTCCCCAATCAACGGCATAAACACTGTGAGGAGATAAAACTTCACATCTTGAAATATTTTTACAACCGGTTATTATTGCTGCTGTATACAATTTTGGCTGTTTGAAAATTTGTTTGGTATCTCCGTATAAAACAGTTTTCCCCTTATCGATTATTACTACTTTTTCACAGAATCTGTATATTTCATCTCTGCTGTGAGAAACCATCAGTACTTCTCCATCATAAAGCTTCAGCAAGTCTAATACTTCATTTTGAAGCTGATCTTTCAAATGTGAATCCAGTGCAGAAAAGGGTTCATCGAGCATCAATAGATCTGGTTTATAAATAATACACCTTGCTAATGCTACTCTTTGCTGTTGTCCCCCTGAAATCTGATTTGGATATTTATTTTCCAAACCTTGCAGGTG
>DUSG01000014.1 GCA_012842725.1 Clostridiales bacterium | reverse complement strand
TTTCATCGATTCTGTTGTATACCGGAAGCAATTCAATATCCGGGTTTACCAGCTTCATCCTTTTCCAAGCTTCTAAGGCCTTTGGTTTTCCCAGATTCTCCATGTGAGAAAGTATCTGTCTGTTTAGATTTGTATCATCAAATACATCACCGTCTACAGCTATTATTTTTCCAACTCCCAATCTTCCAAGCATTTCAATTATGTTCCCGCCTAAACCTCCGCAACCTACCACTGCAACTGTTTTGTGTCTTAAAGAGTCGTTTTCCTCAGGAGATAAACATAGCATATTTCTATCATATCTTCCCATACCCAGGCCTCCTTAATAAAATGTTCAATCTCATTAGAAATAAAAAGGTATGATATAAAAAATTATAGCATAATAATAGTAAGCCTGGTATTTTTTTATACCAGGCTTCAAAAATTCTATAGTTTGTTGATTATTACATTGTACACTTTTGTGTTTTCCTGAATTATATGGCTGTTTTCCACTCTGCATTGTATATCATTTATAGTTTGCTCATATTGTTCCAGAATTTCCTGAGCTTCTTCTATGGATACGGATTGGAAACGTACGCTGTCTCCAGGTCCCATCTGAGCCATTGTAGGAAGATCAGCCCATATTACAGTGGCTATCTTTGTATATCCGCCTGTCGTCTGCCTGTCTGCCATCATGACTATAGGGGAACCATGGCCTGGAACCTGTACGGAACCAAATACTATTCCGTCAGATATTATATCAGGGCCTTTCACATGAGTTAGTTTTGGACCTTCTAACCTGTACCCCATTCTGTCTGCTTCTGCAGTTATTTTATATTCAGAATTCAGGAAGGTTTCTATAGATTCAGGAGGGAAATGGTCATCCTGAGGGCCTAATACAACCCTTACTACATTACTCTTGCTGTATCTGGGTATGTAACCAGGTGAAATATATTTACCCGGTTCAGCTTTTGATTTAGATATATCAACAGGAATCTCATCGCCTTCTTGGAGCTTTCTACCCTTGAAACCTCCCAAATTACCCCTTACGTAGGTAGATTTACTGTTCATTATTTTTGGTACGGCTAATCCTCCGCCGAAGGCTATATAGGTTCTGACTCCTTCTGAAGCACCTGCCAGGGTCAATACATCACCTTGACGGACCTGGATACTTCTCCACATTTTTATTTCTTTGCCGTTTAGTTTGGGAGACATGTTAGCGCCTGTTATAGCAATAAACCCATCAAACCCTATCTCTATGGTAGGTCCCATGAAAGTAGCTTCCAAAACAGCTTCATATTGGTCATTTCCTACAAGGATGTTGGCTACTCTAAAGGAGAAATCATCCATAGCTCCTGCTACCGGCATACCATATCTTTGAAATCCTATTCTCCCGTTATCCTGAATGGTGGTAAAAAGTCCTGGTTTAACAATTCTTATGCTACCCATAACCATTACTCCTTATCAAGCGAAGTTATTTTAACTTTGTATTTGTTTTCTTCAACCTGTTTCAATATGGATTTGTACTCTTTTTCATCAATAGGTACAAATCTCACATAATCTCCCGCGTTGAGGAGGACCGGGGGATCAGCCAGGGGGTCATACAGTTTTACGGGAGTTCTGCCTATAAGCTGCCAACCGCCAGGGCTATCGATAGGATATATGCCAGTTTGTTTTCCTGCTATTCCTACTGAACCTGCAGGAATTTTTGTCCTGGGAGTCTTTAATCTTGGGGTTTCTATTTTTTCTGACATTCCTCCCAGGTATGGGAAGCCTGGTGTAAAACCAAGCATATATATCAGATAATTTCTGGAGCTATGAATTTCTATTACTTCATCTACCGTCAGATTATTATGTTGAGCTACAAATTCAATGTCAGGTCCGTATTCTCCTCCGTATATTGTTGGTATTTCAACAACCTTTGCCGGTTCTGAATCAGTATC
>DUSG01000083.1 GCA_012842725.1 Clostridiales bacterium | reverse complement strand
TATGTTCTTCATAGCTGCACCTTTAGAAATAGTCATAAATCTGCCTGCTGTATTAAGCATTGCAGGATTTGTAATCATATCAAACCCTAAACTTTTCATGATTTCAATAACTTCAGGATATTCTGTGCATATTTCATAAACGCTTTTCGATAGATTTATTTTCTTATTCATATACCCACCTTCATTTATATTATTAATTATGTGGTTTTTGTTATTTTACCATAAATTCACTTATCTATGAACGTATGCACAGATTTATTTATTTTATAATTTGAATCTGCTAATAACAGAATTAAGCTCTTCAGCCATTTTAGCCAACTCTTGTGCAGATATGGATACTTCCTGGATAACAGCTGACTGTTCTTCTGTAGAAGCTGATACTTCTTCTGTGGATGCAGCTGCTTCTTCAGTTATTGCCGAAACACTGCTTATGGAATTGGCAATTTCTTTACTGCTGTTTGCAATTAATTGTATAGATTCATTTATATATTCAAATTGAGAAACAATCTTTTCTATTTCACCTACTATTGTTCTAAAGGCTCTTCCCGCTTCACTGACTATTTCAACACCTTCATCAACTTCTTTAGTGCTGTTTTCAACATTACAAATCGCTTTTTCCATCTCTTGATAAATTTTTGTGATAAGTTCGACAATTTGTTGTGCAGAATCACCGCTCTGCTCAGCGAGCTTCCTTACTTCATCGGCAACCACGGCAAAACCTTTTCCGTATTCCCCAGCTCTTGCTGCTTCAATTGCTGCATTTAATGCCAACAGATTAGTCTGTTCTGATATCTCTTTTATAACATCTACTATCTCATTAATCTTTTTTGATTCTTCTCCCAGAAGACTTATAACTTCAAAAGTTTCCATTGAAGTCTTTTGTATCTCTTTTATTTTATTTACTGCTTTTTCCGATACTATTAAACCATTATTTGATTCTTCATAAACCTTTCTGCTTCCTTCAACGGCTCTGGCTACATTAACCTGTATATTGTCTATTTCATCATTTGTTTGATTAATGTTATTGCTTATACTTTGCATTTCCTGCGCCAACTCAGTAATACCTTCTGAAACCTGATTAATTGTAGCCGCAATGTTCGCGCTTACTGATGATGCTTCTTCTGAATTAGCAGCTAATTGATAACTCGAAGATGATAATCTCTGTGAAGCTGTACTGATTTTTGTAATAATCTCTCTTAAACCTTCCACCATTTGAACTAAACTAATAAACATTTGTCTTATCTCTTTTGTAGCTTTTTCATTTTTTATACTTACTGTAAGATCACCTTTTGCGATTTCACCCGTAATTTTTGCTGATTCAATAATGGGTTTGCTTATATTTGTACTCAAATATAAACCAAATATAATTGCCAGAACAAAACCAAGTATAACTGCCAAAACCAGCAATTTTGATATATTATCATACATGATTCTCATTTCTTCCCTGGCTGCATCAGTATATTCAACATTCAAATTAACAAGATTTTCAAGTCGTGATTTAGAGTTTATATAATGAGTATCATTGGTGCCTATATTTTTTATAATCATCATTATCTTGATATCTTCTGACTTGGATGTATTGTATTCTTTTGCAAGTTCAATAAATTCATCTATACTTTTCTTCCATACATTCCAAAACAACATAAAATCCTGCTGCATTTTTACTTCTTCTGTTGTTGCCGGCATAGAAGTGTATATTTTCCATTCATTCTCTATTTTCTTAAATTCATTATCAATAATCTCCAGTTGTGAACTATAATCCTTGTTATTTATTACATTTAACAAAATTTGGTTAACTGAATTATTGATTGATGTTTGAGCTTCCGATATAGAAAGTATAGCTTGTACACTTGGAAGCCTTATATCTGTAAATTCCTCCTGAATTTTATACATTTTGTTTGACACATAATATCCTATAAATCCTACTAACGCTACAATCAGCGCTACAATAAGAAAACCTGTTATCAGTTTTGTGCGTAATTTGAAACCATTAAAAAGTTTCATCCAGTAAATCCTCCTCATGTGTATTAGAACTCATATATGTACATGCAATCGCAATAAAGCGCCAACTGTTGTTGGCGCTTTATTTATATGTGTCAGTTTATTAAGTTTATAATTGTGGGTTTTCAAGTGCATTCAACAAAGCATCTACATACTCTTGCCCTATAGCTTTTCCTATGGAATCATATACACCTTTAGCCTTTTCAAGAACCTGATCTACAAAGCTTTCATCAAACTGAATTAGTTCCATTCCTCCATCTACCAGCTTTTGCCTGTTTTCTAAATCTATTTGCGTAAGTTTTGCTTCAATCTCCACAGCCGCTTCTTTAACTGCCTGTTTTAATGCTTCTTGATATAAAGGATCCAAGCTTTCAAATTTGCTTGCATTGATGAGGAATTGATTGCAGTAAAGTATGTGTCTGGTCAATATCAAATATTTCTGAACTTCTTGCAGATTTGCACCAACGCAAGTATCGGTTGCGTTTTCCTGAGCATCTACCAATCCTTGTTGCAGTGAAACATAAACTTCAGGCCATGGAAGCGGCGTCGGAGCAGCTCCTAGTGACTTCCAGAAATCCATATGGTTTTTGTTTTCCATTGTTCTTATCTTCAAACCTTTGAAATCGTCAATTGTGGTGATCTTCTTATTGGAGGTTGTTTCACGGAAAGTACCTCCCTGCAGATAATGCAGGCAAAGCATGTTTTTCGCCTTATATGCTTGATTTATCTTTTCTGTAAATGGACTTCTGTTCAATGCATAGTCAATAGTCTTTGCATCATATTTTGCAAATACCATCGGAAGGTCAAATATAGCAACTTCAGGTACAAAATTTACGGT
>DUSG01000082.1 GCA_012842725.1 Clostridiales bacterium | reverse complement strand
TTAAAATAAAGATGAAAGCTAACCCATGGGATAAATATGATGAAAAAATCGGAGGTAATAGTGATGTCGGTATTGAAGGCTGAAAACATAACCAAGATATACGGCGGCAAAAAAGGAGCCATGAAAGTAAAAGCGTTGGATAATTTCAGCATAACCATAGAAAACAGAGAATTCGTAGGTGTGATGGGGCCATCAGGAAGCGGAAAAACCACTTTATTGAATATATTGGCTACAATAGATACCCCTTCTTCCGGAGAGCTATATATAAACGGCATTAATCCGATGAAGCTGGATGAAAAGCATACTGCTCTATTTAGGAGAAGAAACTTAGGATTCATATTTCAGGACTATAATCTCCTGGATACATTGTCCCTTAAAGAGAATATCATTCTTCCTTTAGCTTTGGAAAAAGTGGACCCTAAGACCATAGAAGATAAGGTAAAGGATATGGCGGAGATTTTAAATATAAACGATATTTTGAACAAAAAACCCTATGAAGTATCCGGTGGACAGCAGCAGAGGGCTGCCATAGCCCGAGCCCTCATACACAACCCATCCATAATTCTTGCAGACGAACCAACAGGAAATTTGGATTCCAAAGCCTCACAGGAAGTGATGGAATCTCTCAAGAGCCTTAATGAAGAGAGAAATGCCACCATAATGATGGTAACCCATGATCCCTTTGCAGCAAGTTTCTGCCATAGGATTGTGATGATAAAGGACGGTAAGTTTTTCTTGGAAATAGTAAAAGGCGGCAGCAGGCATGCATTTTTTAAAGATATACTGGATTCTCTTTCTCTGCTGGGAGGTAACTACAATGACATTGCGTGATATAGCTTATAAAAATATAAAGGGAAATTTCAACAGGTATGTGATGTATTATCTCAGCAATACCCTTGTGGTCATGGTATTTTTCATATTTGCCAATTTCATATTCAACCCTGTTGTGTCTAAAGTAGGTACCCTAGGCACTAAGGGAGTTTTGGCTGCAAATACCATGATACTGTGCGAAGTTCTCATACTGGTATTCACTGTTCTATTTACTTTTTACTCCATTTCCACCTTCCTAAAGTCAAGGGAAAAGGAGTTTGGATTGCTGTCCATGTTTGGACTCACTAAAGGGCAGATAAGAAGATATGTGATATACGAGAATTTAATCGTTTCCACTGTATCCGTTATTACGGGGCTTCTTCTTGGAATATTGTTTTCAAAGCTGTTTTTCATGGCGATAACAGTCATAATGTATTTAGACGCAGAGGTGCCCTTTACTATATCATTAAAGGCAGTAGTTATAACAATTTTAAGCTTCATAGCCTTGTTTCAGGGGCTGAGTATTCTTGTGACACTGCGAATCAAAAATAACAACATAGCAGAGTTGTTGAAAGGTGCAAGAGTCGCCCAAGAACCGCCTAAATTTTCTATACCCAAGACCATTATGGCTATAGTGTTCATTGCCATTGGATATACAATAGCGGTGATTTCAGGAGCTTTCATAATACTTACAATGTTCCCTATATTGTTGTTCACCGTTACTGGAACCTATTTCTTATTCACCCAATTCAGCGTATTTATCACTACAAGGATTAAGAATAACAAAAGGGTCTTATACAAGGGAACCAATATTATCACATTATCACAGATAGTGCACAGGCTAAAGGATAATGCCAAGGTATTGTTCATAGTATCCATCCTGGGAGCTGTTACTCTTACTGCATCTGCTACTGTATACTCAACCCAGCAGAGCATAAAATATAAAATACTTCTAGGAAATCCTCATGATATAAGCTTTATGGAGATAGGTGAAGGTCTAAATGATATGTCTATATTAGAAGAAGCGGAAGAAATATTGAGAAAGAATGGACATATGCTAAGAAACAAGAATCAGGTTTTATTATTGAGAGCTAAAAATCAAGGCGAGCTTAATATAAAAAGCAGCAAAAATCCATATCGCAATCCAAATACAGAGGATTTTTATATTATGTCAGTATCGGACTATAATAATCTGGCAGAACAATTCAAAAAAGCGAATATCACATTAGCCCAAGGAGAGGTTTATATAAATTCTTACGAGTTTTCCGTTATGGGGAGCAAGAGTGAAAAGCTTTTTATAAACAATGAGTATATTACATTAGGTATAAACGGAGAGACCTATAAGTTTAAACTTTCAGGTGAATCCATAGGTGGGGTAATAGATGTTGATAGATATAGAACCAATGTGGCTATAATAAATGATAAAGATTTTGAAATCTTAGTGGCTAATACACCAAAAGAAGAGCAAATAATGTATTATGGATATAATATAGAGGATTGGGAAAGATCAACTGCAGCAGTAGACGAAATAGCCTCCATACTTCCTGATAATTACAATATAAAGTTTAACGAGAAGATAAGAACCTATGTAGATATAATGCAGACCATGTCCTTGTTCTTATTTATAGGAACCTTTGTATCAATATTATTTTTCATAGCTACAGGCAGCATTATATACTTTAAGATGTTCAATGAGATTCGAAATGACAGATGGGAGTTTATTTCATTAAAGAAGATTGGAATGGCCTATGACGAGATGAAACAGATAGTATCAAAACAATCTTTCATAGTGTTCTTCATGCCCTTTGTGGTTGCATTTACACATTCAACCTTTGCTATAATTGCATTAGGCAATCTGCTTGGAGACAATATAACTCTTTATTTTCTCACAGTAGCAGCCATATATCTATTATTTCAAACTCTATACTATGTCTTTGCTAAGACTATGTATCTCAAACAGATAAAGAGTTTTGAGATATAAAACTACGAATATTAAAAGGCCTGGGAATATATGTTTTTCAGGCTTTTCCTTATTAAATGCATAGATATGTGCAAATTTCCTGAAACTATAACTTCTTAATCATTCTTAGATTCTTAAAATACTTCCATTGGAGGCCTTTCTTGTGATAACATAATTTTAATCTATAAATATTCGGAGGGAATAGTATGAAATTGATGATAGCTTCAGATGTTCATGGTTCAGTTTATTACTGTGAAAAGATGATAAATGCATATAAAGAAGAAAAAGCAGATAAGTTGTTATTGCTCGGTGATCTTTTATATCATGGACCTAGAAACGATTTGCCCAAAGAGTATGAACCTAAAAAGGTTATTAGCATGTTGAATGATATAGCAGATGAGATCTTATGTGTACGAGGCAACTGCGATGCAGAGGTTGATCAGATGGTTTTGAAGTTCCCTATAATGGCCGAATACTGCATACTATACCTTGATAATCGCATGATATTTGCAACCCATGGTCATAAATTTAATGAAGAAAACCCACCATTATTAAAAAATGGCGATATTCTACTAGCCGGACACACCCATATCCCTAAGTTTGCAAAACATGAGAATTTTTATTACATAAATCCCGGTTCTGTATCAATACCTAAGGAAGGAAGCAGAAATGGATACATAGTGTTGGAGAATGATAAGTTTGTGTGGAAGGACTTTGATGGTAATACTTTAAACTTTGAACTTTAAGTTCTATGAGAGGATGAATATTATGAAGAAGTTCATAATTGATGATTCCATATACGAATTGTTTCCAACATTAAGAATTGGTGTGGTAGTGTGTAGAGGAATAGACAATGTATATAAAGATAAATCTTTATATGAACAATTGCTGGCTGATGCAGAGAAAGAATGCCTAAAACTTCTTGAAGGAACTGATGATATCAAAGAAAGCAAATATATATCTTATGGAGAGAAGCTATGAAAAAATACCCTGCAGAGAAAGGCATGAGATCATCCATAGAAGCCTTTGCAAGGAGAATTTTAAATGGACATCATATTAGTTGCATAAATCCTGTAGTTGATATTTATAACAGTATATCTATCAAATATCTTCTGCCATTTGGTGGTGAAGACTTAGATTGCATTATTGGGGATGTGATATTAACTAAGGCTAAAGGTAATGAGAATTTTATAGCTTTAGGAGAAAATGAGAATAAACCTCCTAAGCAGGGCGAAGTAGTATATATGGATGCTGAGGGTGTTGTGGTAAGAGGATGGTTATGGAGGGAAGCTGATAGAACAAAAATAACGGAAGACACAACAAATACTCTACTGTATACTGAACTTATTGATACATCAAGGGAAGATATACAGAATAGAGCGATAAATGAACTTATAACATATGTTGAGAAGTACTTAGGTGGAAAATGTCAGGTTCAATATTTAACAATATCAAATAGAGAGATAATTATTAAGGTTTGATAATGGAATGTAATAACTATCAGCAAAATATTACATATATAAAAAATCTAGGGGGATAGCATGTCACAAATTACGTATTATGTTAACGGAACAAGCGAAGCATCGTTTTGTATATAATGTAATATATCCTGGTATGATTTTCTTACTCGAGTTTTGTTATAGTTGAAAAATATATTAATATCCAGTATGAACAGTGGAATTCGTTGAACAATGTAAAGCAGCGTGACAAATGTCATGCTGCTTTTTTGTGGTAATATTACAGAATTAGATATAATATGTAGAAATAACCAATTAATTGTGGTATATTTAATATAATAAGTAAAAGCTTGGAAAATATTGAATAGAAATGTAACTGAAAACAAGCAAGCTGTATATTTAAAAAAAGGTTATTAAAAGACCATTTTCAAATAAATTTATAAAAAGTATTGCTTCATAAACTTGTGATAATTTTTCACATAAAGCATATAAGCATTGTAAATTTACTCCATGTTTACTTAAAGTTATTATCACTGGTGTTAAATGTATGATTAATGATAGTTAGTAATACAAGTAAAATTGAGTATTAATAAACATGAGTCAGTGATGTAATAGTTTCTAGAATATTCAAATGGAGTGATGCTATGAATAAAATTCTTGTAAATGGATTAGGAATTGGTAAGGAAATAGGAGTTTGTGATTTTTGTAGTTTTGATTATAGTTGGCTTATTACCCATCCTTCTGTACTTTTGTGGATAGATAAGATTATATTAACACCTACTGCTTGGAAAGCAATTCAAGGTCAAATTTACCCTATTAATGATAAAACTTCTAAAGCATTGAAACTGATTTTTGATATGGCAGAAGCGGAGAATTTAATAGAAATTATAGATCCTTCTACTTTAGTTACAAAAGAGTTTTCTGATATAATATTTAAACTTGTCGAAAGTGATTCACTTAAACTGGTAGAAGTATTTCCTGGTATTGTAAAAAAGGGAAATGAAGGAGTACCAGGAGAGATAATTATTGGCGAATCAAGTTATTGTTCAATGTATATTTGGTCAGTATATACTAGTTTATTTTTAGCGAGGCATTTAGATGCAAATTGCTTATTAAATGAAAGAGCTTTAAAGTATCTTAATTTAAAATTCGGGCTACACAATTTACCAAAAAATATTGATAAGAATTACATAAAAAGCTTTGAGAGCGTGTTTGATGTTGTACTGCCAAATGAAGCACTATTACATAGTTATGCTTTTATCGAAGAAAAAACGTGTACAAGTTGTATAAATCTATCGTCGTGCAAAGATAGATATTTATTAGAAATAGAAAACGGTGTAAATAAAATATTTAAATGGCGTACTTATGATGAGATACTACAAATAAAAAAAGTTACTGAGAAAATTATTAGCAAGAGAAATAGCAGTGATGAATATATAGATCCGATTGAAATAAAGAAAGAGTTTATTACTACTAGAAATGAGATGAATAAATTAATAAGAAAAGTCTTTCCCAAGATTAAAAGGTGGACAAACTTATCTACAATAATGTCAGTACCTATTGCCGTAGGAGGACTAGTTACTGGAAATAATGCTTTGACTATAGGAGGCTCAGCAATTGCAGGTTCAACAACAATTGTTAATGAATTAATTAAATATTTAGAGAGTAAATACAATTGGGTAGGATTTACAAATAGAACAGTATGATATATTCTATATAAAATGTTTTTGCAAAAGGTATGAGCAGAAAGGTAACTAAGAAAAGAATTAAAGTATAAGAATGGAGTATTCTTCTCATTTTTTTGACTGGATGGTAGGTGCCATTAGATAAAGATATCTATTAATTTGGTTTAGTGATGTTGAAGACGTGAAATGATTTGACATAACCGCTATGTTAAATGCAGGAATTTGTAGGTATTCTTAAATGATTAAATATGAGATGATAAGAAATGAGTGAAAATTGGATAATGACTATAATTGCTTTAGTTCTTAACTTGATTACTTTTTTTATTGTTGTCTATCAAACAAAACTAACAAGAGAGTCAGTTAGTATTGCTAAAGAAAGTATTGATAGAGATAGGAAAGTTAGACAACTTGAGATGTTGCCAAGAGCAAATTTTATTATACATGTAAGTTTACGGGTTAATCAGTGGTTAGATGAGGTAAAACAGACAAAGGAAGAAATAAATCTTGCATTAAAAGATGAAAATGCTATGGCATTAAAAGAAATAGCAAAAAGGGTGGTTCATACACCAAAAGGTTTAGTTGATAGATTTTTTTATGAGAAAAGTCCTGATTGGTTGGCTGAAATATATATGTCTGCAGCTAGATATTATTATTCTTGTATAGGTCCTCTTTTTGAGTTATGGGATGATGAGACAAACAAGGCGAATTTTTTTATGTGTAAATCTTTAATTGATAGGTGCGATGAAACTGAAAAAAATCTATTAGAGCTTAAATCATATTTGAAAAATCTGATACCAGATTCATATATCGAAGCACCAGCTTCATTGCCGGATAGAAGTTATTTAAGTGATTAATTAATATTTTAGGATCTTTTGATTACACTATATAACGAAGCATCTACACAAGTTTTAGAAGGGGTGGAAAACGAGATAAATGTTAATACTATCTTATTGAGTGCAAGTAACGTCAAAAGGTAATCATTATTTATCAAGTTCAGGAATATCATTGATGTATGATATTATGTTAAACTATATTTTCGGAACTATTTTTTGAGGAAAAAACAACACTTCACAATTAAATATATCTGTTAATAAT
>DUSG01000081.1 GCA_012842725.1 Clostridiales bacterium | reverse complement strand
TGCAGTTTTCAGGGTGCAAATATATCCGGTGACAATAACGGAGAGGCCACACCTGTTCCCATACCGAACACAGAAGTTAAGCTCTCCAGTGCCGATGGTACTAGGACCGAGAGGTCCTGGGAGAGTAAGTCGTCGCCGGGTTTTTTTATTTTTTGTGAAAAAAAGCACTTTGAGAAAAGAAAATAGCACTTTTAAAAAATTAAATGTCTTAATACTGTGTTATTATATAATGATAAGTTGCCTTTATAAATACTAAAAGATAATGAAACTTTAATAAATATATTAAAGGAATATTACCTTTTTTAGCGTCCTTCAGTGTTTTCAGTGGTTTAAAAAAACACTCAATAGGAATACTTTGATAACTCGTAACTCGTTAACCCGTAGCAATACATATAAGGAATACTCTAGTACTATAGACTGGTGACTAGAAATTGGAGACGGCGACAGTAAATAAGAAATTTATGACGAAAGAAAAAGAACAAAAAGATAAGCATATAGTAAAAAAGTCCTAATAAAATATAGCAAACTAGTCCTAACCAAATATAGAAATAAAATTATTATTGTGTTAAAATATTTACTAACAATTAAAAAAATTTGGTAAACAATTTTTTATTTATAGGTCTGATTGATTGTAAGCTTTCAGGGGGAATTATAATGGATCTTATAAACAGCCAATATAAGACTGTGGAATTTTTAAAAGAAGATGAATATGGTTGCGAATACATAGTCGAAGATTTATATAAAGACAATATGCTCAAAAGGCTTAGAGTTATTGATTATATTCCTGAAACCAAGGAATTCATTGAATATATGAAGATAAATTACTATGATTATATGAATTTAATTCACCCCAACATTGCAGAATTTTACTATTTTAATAGGATAAGGATAATCAATACCAGAGCTGTAGTGTCAAACAGGTTTTACTATACTTATGAACATTATAATGGAAAAAGTTTGTTTAGCTGTACCAAAGGAAAAGATATGGATTATCTTTTGGAGGTAACAAGGCAGCTATGCGCTGCTTTTAATTATATACATTTAAGAGGAATGTTGTTTTGCGCTATAAATGAGGACAAGATACATATAGTTGAAGATAATGGTAATATACAGGTTAAAATATCTTCCTTTCCTTATAAAACACCGATCCAGGAAAACATATTATTGAATAATCAAAGTTTATATTTTAAAGCTCCTGAGGTAATAAAATATTCCAGGTACTCAAAGCAAAGTGATATATACATGCTTGGGGTAATCCTTTTTCATGTTTTTACAGGCATATCATTAGACGGTTCAAATTTCAAAGAACGTTTGGAGAGCTATACATGTGAACCGGAATCAGATCTTTATAAAATCATAAATATAATAAAAAAGTGTACTGCAATTAATGAATCTGATAGATATAATGATGTAATTGATATTATAGATGATATAAATAATGCTTTTGATAAAAACATCAATATCATTGACAAAAAATATATAGAAACCTTTCCATTATATCCCACAAGTCTTGTAGCAAGAGAAAAATATATCAAATATATAATCGATAATATCCACAAATTCTTTTATGAAAACAGCAAAATCAGGGCTGTGATAATATCAGGGGAGCAAGGAGTAGGGAAAGAAGCCCTTTTACATGCCTTAGATAACAGAATTTTCCAGGAAGACGAAGACGCTATATTTTTGAATCTTAAGCAAAAATCTTATGAAAAATATTTTGCTATTTCAGAAATCATTAAGAAATTGATTAAATATGTGAGCAGGGAACTGATAGACAAATATAAGAACGGGCTATGCTATTTAATTCCTGAGATAATCGAAGACGAAGAATATATACCGATTTTTGATAAAGATGACCAAAAAGAAAAGCACAAGATTATATACAGGATATACAGGCTGGGAAATTTTATTCTGGAAGCATCTATTAAAAAGCCATTTGTATTTATTATTAAAGGTTTTGAATTCCTGGATGAAGAGTCCAAGGAAATACTTTACTATATATTTGGAAATCACGAAAAAAGCAAACTGTTTTATGTGATTTCTTTCGATAATGACATTGTTAAAGAGGAAATAAGTGACGAAATAGAAGAATTAATGGGAAGAGAAAATGTCACTGAAATTCAGCTGACTAATTTAAGCATATATGAAACAGCAAATATGATAAGGCTGTTGCTTGGAGTAGAGGATGTACCCATTGATTTTATTGCTCAGATATATAAGGAAACTGACGGTAATCCTTATATGATTTATGAAATAATCTTTACTTTATATACGGACAAGCATATCTATGTAGATGAAAGAGGTCACTGGGTATTTGATAGAGTTGATTTGACAAAATTAAAACTGGATATAACTCCGGATGAATTGCTCCAGAATAAAGTCAAAAAACTTGAACCTCAGAAGAAAAAGATGTTGGATGTAGTATCCATATTTAATTCGGCAGTATCCCTGGATGTACTTGAAAAAATGATGGATATGAAATTTGAAGAGATATCTATCATTGCAGAAAGCTTAATTTCAGCCAAATTACTTTCAAGAAAAATAGACGATTGGGGTATTTCAGTTGATTTTTATTCATTAAACTTAAAGAAAAAAATATATTCTGAACTGGATCATTATACCAGGTATAAATATCACAGCAAAGCCTCTAAAATTCTTGAGGAAAAGTTCTTTGCAGAAAACAGGGAAAACAAAGATGAGCTTATTCACCATATGATAAACAGCGGAAGATGTGATGAAGCTGTTGATTATTTGATCATATCTGCCGAGGAATTGGCAAAAAAAGGACTAATCAAACAAGCTGTGCAGTTCTTGGAACAAGGATATAATTATTTTGCTGATAGTAATGTTTGTGCTAAAAAAATAAATATTTGCTTTAGATTGGGAGATTTATACTACAAATTGGATGAAACTGAAGAGAGCATGAATTATTACAAAAAAGCTCTCAAAAACGCAGAGGAAGCAGAAAATAATATATATATTGCTGATTCACATATCAGACTTGTCAAGTTGTTTTATAAATTAAATGACGTTAAATCTTGCCTTCAACATTCCGCCAAAGCTAAAAAGATTATTAAAAGCATCGACTATAAACAAGGAATGCTTGATTTGATATTGGCTTTGAGTCAACTTATGATATACAGGCGCAAATATAATACTCATCTGAGAATTGTATTGAAAGTATTAAAATCTATTGACCAAAATGACAAGTATTATTGGGCAATGTTCAAAAGCACATATGGCAGGATTTTGGTGAAAAAAGACCGCTTTGAGGAAGCCTTAAGGCATTTGGAAGAAAGCGCAGAAGTATTAGAACAGCTTCAAGAGTACGAAGGGCTTGTACCAACCTTGAACAACATAGGAACCATTTATTACAGTTATTATTACGATATTGAAAAGGCCATGGAATATTTCCAAAAAAATGTCCACATATGCCAAAGAATTAACAACTTGTCCTTTTTATCCTTCAACTACAATAATATTGCTGAAATGTACAGGGAAAAGGATAAGTATAAAGAAAGTCTTGATTATTACAATAAAGCATTGGAAGCTATAATAAAAACTCCAAATAAATATTCTGAAACAGTAATTTATACTAACAAAGCCAGCGTATATGTAGCCCTTGAAGATTATAAAAAAGCTGTAAGCTGTATAGAAAAAGCGGAAGAAATACTAAGTGCCTCAAAAGATATAGGAGAAGCAATTCTGTATTATTATGTACTCAAGGCTTTGTTCTATTACAAAATGGGTTATTTCCAGAAAGCAATGTCTTATGCACAAAAAACTGTTGATATGTGTACAAGTTGGGGCAAAGAAGTAGATTATGAAGCTTTGTATATTATTTTATTATGTAAGTCAATTCTCTATAAAGATTTGAATTATGAAGGGCTTTTAGAGTTTGCTGAAAGGCTTTTCAATAATAGAAAGTATAAACTTGGCAGAGAAGCATGCCATAGTTTTGCGGAAATGTTTATCGAACAGAACAAACTTGAAGAGGCAAAAGTATTTTTGAATCTGTCGGATAAATACTCTGCCAATATAAATACATCATATTTAAACGCCAAATATGAATATCTCTGCGCCATGGCATGCAGCGGAAGTGAAAGAAGAAACAAACTGGAACTTTTGTCCAGGTTAGATAAGAATATTGAATCCAAGGAGATTAAATGGAAACTGTTTAAACATTTGGGAGAAGAATTGTTTAATGAGGGCAAATATTATGAAGCATTAAGACAATTCATCACTTCATTGAATGTATTGAGAATGTTGGTTGAAAATGTGCCCGATGAACATAAGATTAAGTTTTTGCTTTCGCATAACAGACACAAGGTTAAAGAGTGCTTAATAAAAACAGCTCAGGAAATTACAGGTAAAAGCACAATACTTGGTATTACATTGTTAGGTGGAGAAATCAAGGATGTAAGAAAAGCAATAACAGAGTATTTTGATTACAAACATTTTAATGATATTATTCGAAAGGAAGATAGCGGTCTGTCGAAGAATAGTTTAGATTTAAACAAAAGTGTAATGGGAAGTTTTGTATTAGAATTTTTATCAAGAGTAAATAGCTTTAGTCAGAATACAGAGGAGAATATAGATAATCTGATAAAATTGCTTGCAGAATTAACTCAGGCCAAGAACAGTTTTTTAGCTATAGCTGATGAGGATAACAATATTAGATTTCTATCCAGGCAGATAAAGAATGAGAATAAAGCTTTTTATAAGTATGTAATCGAACAGGTAAGACAAACCGGAGAAAGCATG
>DUSG01000080.1 GCA_012842725.1 Clostridiales bacterium | reverse complement strand
GGAGGCTATATATTAGCTGACGAACCTTCAAATATTACTGTCGGAGATGTTTTAAGAGTCCTTGAGGGAGATCTATCGGTAGTTGATGATAATGCTGATTCAGATGCGAATAATCCTGTTGAAAGGTGCATAAAGTTCAATGTATGGGAGAAAATTGACCAATGTATCAACTCAATAATTGATGAAATCACATTGGAAGATTTAGTTAATGAATATAAGAAAATGGTGAACGCAGAAACAGATATGTATTTCATATAATTTTTTTAAATAAAAACCTATTAAACATATAGGATATGTATAAAATTAAAACTATATTAAATTTGATATGGAGGTAATAAAATGTCAAAAATTGCAAAGAGTCTTACAGATTTGATTGGGAATACTCCTCTTTTAGAGCTCTCAAATTATAACAGAAATAATGATTTAGAAGCTACCATAATTGCCAAACTTGAATACTTTAACCCGGGAGGCAGCGTAAAAGACAGGATAGCTTATGCCATGATAAAGGATGCCGAGGATAGAGGCTTGATTAATCCGGATACCACCATAATCGAGCCAACCAGCGGTAACACCGGCATAGGCCTAGCCTGGGTGGCAGCAGCAAAAGGCTACAGGCTTATAATTACCATGCCGGAGACATTCAGCATAGAAAGAAGGAAGCTCATGGCAGCGCTTGGAGCTGAGATTGTATTGACTCCGGGAGCTGAGGGTATGCCTGGAGCAATAAAGAAAGCACAAGAACTGGCCTCAGAAATCGAGAATTCATTTATCCCGCAACAGTTTGAGAATCCTGCAAATCCTGAATTTCATAGAAATACAACTGCAGAAGAAATATGGAGGGACACCGACGGAAAAGTAGACATTTTTGTAGCAGGAGTGGGAACCGGAGGTACTATCACCGGAGTTGGAGAGGTATTAAAGAAAAAGAATCCTGATATCAAGATAGTTGCTGTAGAACCTGCAGATTCTCCTGTATTATCCGGAGGTCAGAAGGGTCCACACAAAATACAGGGCATAGGTGCGGGCTTCATACCAAAGATATTGAACATGGAAGTAATAGATGAGATTTTCAAGGTTGAAAATGAAAATGCCTTTGAAACATCAAGGAAACTTGCCAAAAACGAAGGGCTGCTTGTAGGCATATCTTCAGGCGCTGCTCTTTATGCGGCTACTCAAATAGCAAAGAGGCCGGAAAACAAGGAGAAGACCATAGTGGTGATTTTGCCCGATACTGGCGAGAGATATTTGTCCACTGAACTGTTCGCTTAGTAGATTTAAATCATAAAGAAGATATTGCATAACAGGAATATATATAATACGGGGCAGGAGTTTAATTGCCTGCCCTGTTTAATCCATGAGAAGCCGCATATTCCTGGGGAGAACGTGGTAATAATCTCCCAAGCCTGAGTTTGATATTTTATTTCTTGTCTCCTGCGACAGATTGTCAAAGGCACATCCATTCAATATCAGTTTCGACTCTTCAGCATTAAAGAATATTCTTTCATCAACCATATCAATAAAGCTTGAATTATGAGGGCATGCAACCTGACATTTCATACAGCCGACAACGGAATTGTGCCAGTCCGGCTTCATCCAATCCGGCATAGGAACATCATACTCATTGAAATTTGTTATACATTTCTGTGCACGTATTAGGAATTTATCATTTGCAATTGCACCGGTAGGGCAGTTCTCAATACAGGCAGTACAGTTTTTACAGCTTTCCAACACCTGAATATCTCCCCAGTTGTCTTCTTCAAACTCATAGTCGGTAATATATGCATTTAGCATTACAAAGCTTCCCATACTGGGAACATAACAGAGATTGTTCCTGCCATACTTACCCAGACCGCTTTTTACGGCAAGAAGCTTCAAAGGTAGTACTGGTTTTGTGAAGCTGAAGCTAGATTCGGTAAAAACGCTGTTCAGAATATCCGTAATCTTGTTTTTTATTTCAGGGTACCTGTAAATTGGAGGAATTACTGCTTCATAGGGTTTACCCTCATATCTGAATTCAACAAAGCTTTTATGCTGGGGAGAAGCTATTACTATTACAGATTTTGGGTTATCCATCATATTCTTGCAGCAAAAATTGAAGTTGGTAAGATTATCCCTGTAGAAATTCATGTCCAGGATCCCTTGTTCAGCAAGGTCCGAAAATACATTGCTTATTTCTTCCAGATGCTCAATTTTGAAGGTTCTGAATTGGAAGCCGGCAGCTTCAAGTTTTGTTTTAAGGGCATTGTTTATCATACTATCCTCCTTTATGTAACCCTCATTTTGACAAAATACGGTTACATCATTATAATTATATTAATATATTACTATGTAACTGTCAATAATAATAATGGGGGTTACAATATGGATTTTTTATGCATTGATTTTGTAAACAGCAGCTGGTATATTACCCATAAGCCCTTTAAAGACCCGCTGACAGACAATGATTGGCTGCTTAAGCTTGCTGAGAAATGGAACATCAATCGTCTGCCTGCTCCCAAAGAAGAGGAACTGGTAAAGCTTATAGAAATGAGAGAACTCTTTGCAAAGATTCTGGCAAAAGCAGCGAAGAGGGAAAGGCTTGAAAAAGAGGATATTGTGCTTATAAACGGATATATGAGTAATGTAAGCTATTATAGAAAGCTTCAGGCTGAAGGTGATACCCTCAGATTGTATGAAGTGCCTGAAACTCGTAATTGGACATGGTTTATGGCTGAGGTAGCAGCATCTCTTTCAAGCTTATGTTCTTCGGATGC
>DUSG01000079.1 GCA_012842725.1 Clostridiales bacterium | reverse complement strand
GGAAGGAAAGGAGAACCTGCTTCAATATACATAAATGGTATTCAGGGTAATATTCAATCTCAAATAAGCAATGGAGACATCATAACAATAAAAACACAGGAAGAAGAGAAAGACCCGGAAATTATTCTTAGAGATGTAGTAGGTGACATGTTAAGGAAAACTGTATACATAAATGGTAGAGAATATGATTTAAAAAGTGAAATAAGAGTAAATGGGCAAATCGTTAATGACGATTATAAGATAAAAAATGGAGATAGTATTATAATAAAACATGCTGAAACTATTAAAGATATATTGAATGAGTTAAGAATTTCTGAAGATTCTTTTTCCATAAGCCTTAACGGAAAACCTTGTTCAGTGAGCGAAAAAATCGATAATGGGGATAGGATAGAAATGAAAGTTAAATAGGTATAATTTTTTCCCGATAATTGAATATATATATTGCAGAGATTCAATCGTACATTTTAAGGGGTGCTAATATATGAGTGGAGGTTCAAAGAAAGTAATTGCAGCGGTTGCTTTTACGATTGGACTAGTAATCATTTCTGCAATAATATTCTTATCGGGAGAAAAAATTGCCCCTAATGTTTCAATTGATGGCTTAGATGTTGGAAAAATGACATTGGAAGAAGCAAGGGATCATTTGCAAAACTACTTTGGGAATAACCTGAAAGATTTGTATATGACATTGGAATATGAGGGGAAAACATGGCAGCTCAATTATAATGAAATAAACTATAATTATGATTATGATAGAGCATTAGCTCAAGCTTACAGTATTACCAGAAGAGGCAATTTATTCAAAAGATATATTGATTCTATAAAAGTAAGAATGAGTAAAACTGATATTTCCTTATATTTCAGTTATGATAGTGAAAGCGTAAAAAAATTTATAAGCAATATAGCTAAGGAGATTAATACGGAACCTATTGATGCAACAATAAGGCTTGTTTCGGGAAAATTTCAGATAACCGATGAAAAACCGGGGAGCAGTCTTAATGAAAAAAAGGCTTTTGAAATGATTGACTCTGCTATTAAAAGTAAAAGTATAACCACTATTCAATTACCGGTAGATAAGATAGAAGCAGCTATAACAAGAGCGGATCTATCAAATATAACAGATAAGCTTGGAGAATTTTCAACCAGATTTAATGCAGCTAATGAAGCAAGAACTTACAATATAAAGCTGGCTACTAAAAGTGTTACTGATGTATTGGTTAAACCAGGAGAAGTTTTTTCATTGAATAAAACCATAGGACCTAGATTAGCTAAATATGGATATAGGGTTGCTAAAGTATTGATCAATAATGAATATGTAGACGGTATCGGAGGTGGGGTATGTCAGGTATCTACCACCTTGTACAATGCTGCGCTTTTAGCTAATCTGAAAATTGTGGAAAGAAGAAACCATTCCCTGCCTTCAAGTTATATTGGATTAGGAAGGGATGCTACGATTTCCGGTGATTATATAGATCTGAAATTCATGAATAATACGCCTTATCCTATATATATATATGGTGAAGTGGCAGGAAATCAGGTAAAGTTCAGTATATACGGCAAGAATGAAAATAAGGGAAGAGAGATAAGAATAAAAACTGAGGTATTGAAAAAAATAGAGCCTAAAATTAAAATAATTGAAGATAAGACTTTGCCGGTGGGAACAAAAATTGTTGAAAAAAAGCCCATACCTGGTTATGTGGTAAGAAGTTACAGAATAATAGTTGAGAATGGCAAAGAAGTATTGGTTGAACCTTTGTTTACAGACACATATAGAGCATCTGACGGAGTTACCAGAGTGGGAACAAAGCCTATTGCAAAAGAAGAGAGTACTGACAATAATCAAAGTGAGAAAGTGGAAAACTGATTGAGGTGGAGTAAGATAAAATGAACAATGTGGATAAAATGAATAATGTGTACTATACAAAAGAAGTACATTGTCCTGTATGCATGGAGAAATTTGAAACGACAAAAATAAAGTTCAGTGCTATTAGGGTAGTCAGCAGAGACGAAGACTTCTGTGCATATTATAAGGATTATAACCCCATGTATTATGATATATTTATCTGCCCTAATTGCGGATATGCTTCATCGGAAAATGCTTTTGACAAGATAAGCGACAAAGATAAGGAAGTATTGAGGAAAGCTTTTGCATCCAGAAAAGTAGGCAGGAATTTTTGTGGAATCAGAACCTATTCAGATGCATTGGACAGTTACAAGATAGCATTATATACTGCAGGATTGATTGATTCAAAAAATAGCTATATGGCCGGTCTGGCATTAAAAACTGCATGGCTTTATAGATACACAAAAGATGAAAACGAAAAGAAATATCTGGAACTTGCTTTGAAGTATTACACTGAAGCTTATAATAAAGAACGTTTCCCTGCCAATAATATGGATGAGCTTACAGTAATTTATTTGATAGGCGAAATATCAAGAAGATTGGAGCATTATGATCAATCAATATTTTGGTTCAGTAAAGTTGTAAGTCATCCTGATAAGAATTCAAATCCGAGAATACTTAAAATGGCAAAAGAACAATGGCATGCAATTAGAGAAAAAATGAAGAAAAATAAG
>DUSG01000078.1 GCA_012842725.1 Clostridiales bacterium | reverse complement strand
GGTACTCCTTCAGCGTCAAAAGGAGTTGAAGCCAAGCCTTTTTCCATGAGAGGATCGTCGATTATGGTTACGGCTTTTGATGCGATTTGAGTTCCTACCTTTCCTTTTAACAGAGACATTCCTTTCTGCACATTATATGCCGAGAATATACCTGAGAATGTGTTCAAAATATCAGCCATGACATCATTTCTTATAGCCACTTTATATTTTCCGCTTGGCACACTTTCCGCTCCCATGTAGGCCAACGCATCGTCAACGGCTTCTTTTGCCAAAGCTTTGGTATCAATTTCCTTATAATCATTGGTAGCCTTGAAAGAAAACGCTGTGTTAACCTTGCCGTTTTCTTCAACAACAGGAGCTACAACAGCGTATATCATATTGGCCTTATAGTGAAGATCCAATCCCTTGGAATTGATTATCCTGGTTTCTCCTGTTCCGGTCACTACCATGCATTCTTCAATATTCTTTACTTTGTCGCTTTCAGCCAGAACATCCTTTTCCAACTGGAAAGCCATTTTAATCTTGTCATCAGTTTTCATTTGAGATAGTTCTTCATTAAATCCTTTGATATCTGCATACTCATGGCTGCCTCCATATATTATATCCACATCGTCGTCCTCTATGGCCAAAGCATTTTCCCTGGCTTTTCTAATCAGCATATCCAATGCGTAATCGTCCAGAACTTCAGTATATGAATAACCCATCTTGCCGTTGTATAAACCTCTGAAGCTCAATCCTTTATGGGTATTGAGACTGTATTGGTCGATTTCACTCTGATAAATGGTTACTTTAAAGCTGTCTCCGTCCACATAATATATTTCATATTCCGTAAAACCTGCTTCCTTTGCCTTGGCAAAGAGCTTTTCAGCAAATTCTTTTATATTCATAAAGGCACCTCCTACTCTCTTCCGCCTACGGTTATTTCAGACACCCTGATTAAGGGCTGACCTACGTTTGTCGGTACGCTTCCGCTTATGGAGCCACACATGCCCGCTGCCAGATCCAGTTCTTTTCCTACCATATCTATTCTCTGGAGTATTTCCGAACCTTTTCCTATAAGAGTAGCACCTCTTACCGGTGTATCTATCTTTCCGTTTTTAACCAGATAGCCTTCCAGTACCGCAAAATTGAATTCACCTGTCACAGGGTTGACAGAACCGCCTCCCATTTTCTTTGCATATAGACCGTAGTCTATGGATTTGATTATGGTTTCGTTGTCATCATCGCCGGGAGCTATGTACGTGTTAGTCATCCTGGATGTGGGAGCGAATCTGTAGGATTGTCTCCTGGAGCTACCAGTAGGTTCCATGTTCATCCTTCTGCCATTCAGTTTATCTATCATATAACCCTTCAATATGCCCTTTTCTATGAGCACATTCTTTCTTGTGGGATTGCCTTCATCATCAATGTTCAGAGAGCCCCATTCATTGGGAAGAGTTCCGTCATCTATAGCAGTAACCTTATCAGAGGCAATCTTCTGTCCCAGTTTTCCTGCAAATTCTGAATTGCCCTTTGCTACTGATGTAGCTTCCAATGAATGTCCGCAGGCTTCGTGGAATATTACTCCTCCAAAACCATTATCTATTGCCACCACCATCTTCCCGGAAGGACACAATGGTGCATGAAGCATGGTGACTGCAATTCTTGAAGCTTCTCTACCGCATTTGGCTGCATCAATTTTATCAAATAATTCAAAACCCATGCTTTTGCCCGGTGCCTCGTAACCGGTCTGATTTTCCTTCCCATCGCTGGCAATGGCTTGGACTGCAAACCTGGTTCTGATTCTCCTATCCTCAGTGTAGAGCCCTTCGCTGTTGGCTATGGCCACTTTCTGATCCACATCTACATAATTGACCATAACCTGAACAATTTCATGACTATAATCCTTTGCTGCCTTGTAGGCTTCTTTCATTTTTGCTACTTTTTTAGCAATGGCTATGTCTTTAGGTATGTATAATATGGGATGGATATTGGCGTTTACCCTCTCTACCAGATCTACAGCTTCGTGTTCCCTTGCCTCACCAAGAGCTAATGCAGCATTATAGGCCATCTGAAGCAGTGAATCTCTGGAGATATTGTTGGTATAAGCATATATGCTTCTCAATCCTTTAAATATCCTTATTCCTATTCCGTAATCACGTCCCGAAACTGCTGTCTCTATCTTTCCGTTGATCATTCCAATGGAGCTTCTCTCCGTATCCTCGATAAATATTTCAGCAAAATCTCCGCCTGTTGATAAGGCCTTGCCCAAAACATCCTTTATCAAATCTCTGTCTAACAAGTTAACCCCTCCCAATGTGGTTTTAATTTCCAGATTCCTTATTAATAAATTATATCACATGCATAAATTATATCACATGCATAGCATTAGCAGATATATTTATTATCTGTCTTATTGTCGTTCCATTATACTCCATTTGATGATATAATAATAGTAAAGATAATATTTTAACAATGTTATGTTTTCAATGAATTTTCTCGGTGAAAGGGGGGTGCCGTTATGAAACTGAAAACAGTAGTATTGCTACCTTTATTAATTCTGCTCAAATGTATGGTACCTATTGAATTGTTTGACATACCTGCAAGCCCCCCGCCGACGTTTAAATCAGAGATAATACCTCTCACAAAGGTCTTCGTTGAACTTCCCAATGGTTCCTACGACATGGATAAAATCACTTCAATATTTAACAATCTGGCTCTATTCCCACCGAAACTCATAGATAATCTGATTGCCAAAGGAGAAAAAATGCGGCTTATAACGGGACGTCTCACCGATGAACCGGAATATGTACACTTGAAAGGAAAGATTCCACGAGGCTGGGAAGATACCGGATGCACATGGGATGATGTACCCGGCATTGGAGGAAATCCAATTGTTGTCAGAATAGATGCCTGTGGTGCCAACAATTCAAGCCACAGCAGCACATGTTTGGAACTTCATGAGGTAGCTCATAGAATAGATACTCTGAATCCGATAAATGCAAGCGATACCCTCAATTTCAGGAGGATTTGGAGGCTCGAAGCCCCTGTGTTGTTTAAAGATAATCCTTATTTTATAGAGAATTGTAATGAATATTTTGCAGAATGCTATAGCATGTATCTCTTCTCAAAAGACACCAATTCTCTTTTAAAAGAAAAAGCGCCTCT
>DUSG01000077.1 GCA_012842725.1 Clostridiales bacterium | reverse complement strand
TATTTTATTAGAGCATTAGAAGGCGCATTTGTTGTTTTTGCAGATAAGCCTTATTTATATTTGGAAAGGATGAATAAGGTAACAATTAATGGGGAGGAATATAAAGCTTTTGAAATAGCAACTTGTAGACGTTGCAATGCTCTTTATTTGGTAGGTCAAATTGAAAAGGATAAAGAAACTGGGTATGCTTATTTAACTGAATATAAAGATAGATATTATGATGAAGAAGACAGAATTGATTACTTTGCTGTTTTAGACGATAAGGGTTATTCTGACGATATTAATGAAGATGAGATTGTGGGAGATATAGAAGATATAGATTCAGCCTTTACTATATTTAGATTATGTACAAAATGTGGAGCTATTAAAGAAGATGTTGGTAAAAAGACATGTGACTGCAAAGATAGTAAGCATATAAAATTGTTGAAAATTAAAAACAATAAAAGATGTGGTATTTGTGGCAGTATGACACCTAAAGGTTCAATAATAAGGAGATTTTTCTTGGCAGAAGATACAGTAGCAAGTGTCTTGGCGACAGCTTTATACAATAAAATTCCAAATAAAGTGAATTCAAATAAAGAACAAGTAGAGGATGACCTATTTGGCTATGTAGAAGAAGAGAATAAAACTAATAAACAGCTGTTAATATTTTCAGATAATAGACAAAGCGCAGCTTATTTTGCCACATATTTGAATTCCAGTTATAAGGAGATATTGATAAAAAGCATACTTACAAAGGTTATGCTTAACAATTGGCAAGAATCCATAAAAAACGATTGGTCTTTGGAAGATTATTATTATAGGATTGAAAAGTTTGTAAGGGATAATAACCTTTTAAAGGGGACGAAGGAATCCAATAGAAGGGAAATATGGAAGTGGATTATTGGAGAATTTATATCTAGCTCTCCCAACTCGCTAACTAACATGGGATACTTGCATTTTTCACTTAATTTCAATGCGTTGAATAATAGTGAAATACTGTTTAATTTGCCTATGTTAGTAAAAAAAGGCTTTAGCAGAGAAGAATTGATGGTTTTTTATAATTATTTATTGGATCAATTTAGAATATATAGGGCTATTGAATATCCTGAATACGTTGATCCTTCTGATTCTTATTTTTCACCTGTTAATGTTCAAGGAGGTTTTTGTAGGGTTATAGAAAATAGAAATAGCAGGCATCTAAGAGGATACGATATTAAATCCTGGATACCTTCAGAAGAGAGATTTACTAATAGCAGATTGGATTATTTGATGAGAATTTATAAATCTAAGGGCATATATGCAGATAAAGTTGATGTGAGGAATGATTTGGAAAAACTATATAAACTTTTTACACAACACAACAGTCCACTCGTTTCCTATGTTAAAAATGAATATCTTGATGATTTTTACGAAGTTATCAAAATAGATCCATCTATTTTTAAAGTTACTCCGGGAGTATTGGATAAAAGTGTACACTATTATAAATGCGATAAATGCTACAAAGTTACTACTATTAATATTAATAATGTATGTCCTTCTTACAGATGTGATGGGCATCTTCATGAAATTGATATAGAGAAAGAATTAAAGGATAACCATTACAGGAAGCTTTATACTAGTTTTGAGTTTGAAAATATGGTTGTAAGCGAGCATACGGCACAACTTAAAACAGAATATGCAGCAGAAGTACAGAATAAATTTATCAAAAGAGAAATAAATGTATTAAGCTGTTCAACAACTTTTGAGCTTGGGGTAGATGTGGGTGAATTGGAAACTGTTTTTATGAAGAATATGCCTCCAACCCCTGCAAATTATGCTCAAAGGGCAGGTAGAGCAGGTAGGAGAACGGATTCAACTGCCTATGCTTTGACCTATTGCCGATTGGCTTCACACGATTTTAGCAATTTTAAGGATCCTTATAAAATGATCAGCGGTACTGTTAAACCACCACACTTTGAAGTAACCAATGAAAAAATTGCAAAAAGGCATATGTATGCTTGTGCACTAGCAGCTTTTTGGAGAAAATATAGGGAATACTTTAGAACTGTTGAAGATTTCTTTGTGATAAATGAGAAGCGTGGACCAGAATTGTTTAGGGAATTTTTAGATGAAAAGCCTGATAGTTTATATAGGTTAATCAAAAAAGTTATACCTCAAGAATTGCATTCAGAACTTGGTATTGATAACTGGGGGTGGGTTGAAGAATTATATAGCGAAGATGGAGTCATGACCAAAATAATCAACGAGTTTTATGATGATTTGGGTAAGCTTGAAGAAGCAAAAAATGAAGCAGCAAAGGCAAACAAATTTAAACTTGCTGATGAATTACAGCGAATAATCAATACTATTGTAAAAAGGTCTTTAATAAGCTATTTTTCTCAAAAGAATTTACTTCCTAAATATGGTTTTCCAGTTGATGTGGTTAATTTAGAAGTAAATTTCCACACTCAAGAAGCTAAAAATATTGAATTAGAAAGAGATTTGCAGATAGCTATTTCTGAATATGCTCCTGAAAGCCAGGTAGTTGCTAATGGTAAATTGTGGACAAGTAGGTATGTTAAAAAGTTAAGAAATAGAGATTTAGTTCGTAAAAAATACTTTAGCTGCGAATGTGGATTCTTTAAAACAATGTTGACGGTTCAGGATGAGGAAATAAGAAGTTGCCCTGTATGTGGTAACAGTAAAATCATAAAAGGAACTTATATGATTCCTGAATTTGGTTTTATAACTGAAGCCTCATCCAAAGAGCCAGGCAACACGAGACCAGAAAAGACGTATTCAAGTCGAAAGCATTTTTCTGGTAATGGAAATGTTATTGAAGAAAAAGAATTTATGATAGGAGAAAATGTTGTAAAAGTCAGTGCCAAGAAGCACGGTACTTTAACTGTGATAAATAGCGGAAAAGGTTTAGGCTTCTATATATGTAAGATGTGTGGATACGGGACAGTGGATAAAATACCCAGCTCCCATAAAGATTCTAATGGAAAAACTTGTAAGGCCAAATTTGAAAAGATTTCTTTAGGATATGATTTTGAAACAGATATAGTGGAAATTGAATTTGGTAATATTTTTGGTGATATAGCAATTGAAGAAGGCTTCTGGGAATCATTAATGTATTCTATTTTAGAAGGTATGTCTTCGGCTTTAGAGATTGATCGAAATGATGTAGATGGAACACTATATGTGAAAAATCCATATACCAAGTCTATAATATTGTTTGATACTGTTCCTGGTGGAGCTGGCCATGTGAAAAGACTGCTAGATGAAGAGCAATTTATAAAAACTTTAACCTATGCTTTAAATAGGGTTTCTAGCTGCACATGCGGTGGTGAAAAACAGGATACTAGCTGTTACAACTGTTTAAGAAACTATTATAATCAATATTGTCATGATAAGTTAAAAAGAGGATATGCTATAGAAGCATTAAAAATCTTGTTAAATAAAGAGAGGGCCAAAAGTTATTAGTTAAGAATGAATCACTTATAGTTAGTTTTGAAGATCCACATTTGAAATAAGATGCCATCGATGAAGAAATTTATTCCATGGCAACTAGTTTAGATAAGAATGGAAAATTCTCTATTTATTGGCCCTTTAATTATCAATAAAATTGGGGGAATTGGTATGATTACTTACGACCAGTCTGAAGTTAAGTTAGATAACAATAATCCCTGTATAAATGAAATAGTTGAAAAGGCATATAATTATGAAAAACAATCAAGATATGATGATGCAATAAAGCTATATTCTGCAGCTATAGAACTATTATGCCAGCGAAGAGCTTTTGTAAATTATAAGATAGGAAAATTTCATGATGCCATAAAAGATTACTCATATCTTATATCAAATGGCATATCTAAACCCAATTATATAAAAAAATAGAGCAGCTTTATATAAAAAAATTGAGGAATATGAAAAATGTAGAGAAGATCTTCTGACTTTAATAAAAATATACGAAGAAGAAAAAGACTATGAATCTCTTAGTGTTATTAAAGAGCAGTTAGAAGTTGTTGATAATCTCATTAAAGAGAACGAAACTATTATGCATAATAAAGCTACTGCACATGTCAAAAAAGAAGAGAATAGGAAACATAAAACTATAAAATCTGTAGTTAAAGAAATTATTAATTTAGTAATAAAAGGTTTAAAAAATAGAAAAAGTCAGAGAGAAGAAAGCAAAGATGTTTCAAGCATGATAGAAGTTGAAGATGATAAAAAAATCAATCCTGTTTTTGAAGAGGATTCTGGTATATTGAAAGAAGATTTGATGACGGAAAGTAATATAGAAAATTGTTCACAGGAATTAGAAGATTTTGCAGATACTTTAATCACTGAAGCAATAGATTATGAAACAAAAGAAAGCGAAAATACATGTAGTAATGTAGAAATCAAAAATAATTTTAAAAGTGATAATATTGAAAAGATCAATCCTACTTTTATAGAAGCTCTTGAAATATTGAGAAAGGATTGGAAAATGATAAGCCGTATAGAAAACCCATCAGAAGAATTGCAGGAATTTGCGTTAATTTAAATACTAGGGCCATAGATTATATAGAAAATCCTTGTGAAAAAGTGCTGAACAATCCATTTGTAAAAAAATATCTTGAGAGCAAAAAAACCACTTCGTACCGCTTAGAACTGCCAGAATTTGAAGAGGATGAATTAAGAGGATGGTGGTAATAAGATAGAGGAAATGGAAGAAAATTGTCAGATATCTGTAATAAATTATAACATTATTTGTTAGTGATGTCGATATGATCAATATATATGTAATATTTGATTACTCTTCTCATAATTAACTTTAACCTCATCAGCTGATCTAACAAGAGTACTCCCCCAGAGCTTGTAGGATACTTTAATTTGATATTCTATAAATCTGCAGAATATACTTTGTTTAAGACATTGGGAGTGGAGTAAAGATATTAATCAATTCATTTTTTAGTATTAGAGTGGGAGTGTTACTATGAAAAAGTTTGGGAAGAATATAAAAATATTTTTAATAGATGGGGATGTTAATGGTCGTTGGACTTGCGAATTGTCTAATTGGACTGGTAAGGCTTATAAAATTACGAGAAATCTTATAAAAGAATGTGCTGAGAGAGAAGATCTTCAAAAACCAGGGGTCTATTTTCTCTTCGGTATGCAAGAAGATGATAAGCCTTTAGTTTATGTAGGAGAATCGGAAGTAATTTATAAAAGGCTCTTAGAGCATTTAAGTACAAAAGTTTATTGGAATGAGTGTATTGTATTTATTAGTAAAGATGAGTATTTGAATAAAGCTCATATTAAATATTTAGAGCATAGATTTTATTCTTTAGCTAAAGAAGCTAATAGATATATAATCAAAAATGATACTATACCTACTAAATCTAATGTGTCAGAAGCGGAAGAAGCTGAGCTAGAGGAATTCATATATAATGCTAAGATATTAATGGGTACGTTAGGTCACAAAGTCTTTGAAACATTGACTGGAGCTATAGATCAACAACAGACTTTATTCTATTTTCAAAGAAAGGGCGGAGAACGAGGAAAAGGTGTAGGTTTACCTACATCAGAGGGTTTTGTTGTATTAAAAGGAGCTTATGTTGCACCTGAACTTTTGGAAAGTGCTAATCAATGGGTTAAAGATTTACGAAACAAGCACAAGGATAAAATTAAAGATAACTATACTACTGAAGACATACTATTTTCCAGCCCATCAGCAGCTTCTGCTTTTTTATGTGGAGGTTCTTCTAATGGATTAGTAGAATGGAAAACAAGAGAAGGAATTACATTGAAAGAAATGCAAGGATAAATAGGAAAAGTGTAATGAGGTATCTTTTCAAAAAGAAAGAAGTTTAGGGAAATAATATTGAGAAAATACTATTATAAATTTACTATTCAACTAAGTAGGCGGTGGTAAATTGATAACTGAATACTTTAAACAGATACTAGATAATTATATTGAAAGCAAAACCACTGGTAGATTTAATAAGAATCATAAAATGTTTAAACTGATAAATTATACTACAACAGATGCTTTGAATGAAATAGTAAGAGAATACGGCTTAACTGTAAGAGGGTCCTGTGGCGCTGGCACATGGACAAACTATCCATGGATAGCTATATACAATGGGAATATTACTACTACTATTCAGCGGGGAGTATATATAGTATATTTATTTGCTGAGGACATGAGTAGAGTATATCTTACATTAAATCAAGGATGTACAAATTTAAAAAAGGAATTGGGTACTAAAGGCGCAAGAGAAGCCATGATAGAAACGAGAGAAATGATAAGGGATACTTTAAATAATACTAGATTTAATACAGATAATGATTTAATTATTGGAAATGTAGATTATGAAATTGGCGCAATTTATTATAAAGAATACTTAAGGGAAAACTTCCCAAATGAGGAAGAATTTCTTGAAGATTTAATGGAAATGCTAAAAATCTATGATGATTATTATAATTTAATTTATCTTAAAGACAAGGAAGTTACAAATAAACAGGCTGAAATTGCTGTAAATAAAGGAGTTATAGAAAAAAACATGAAGGATAATATAAGAAGTGTTTATAGGTATATTAAATCAAAGGGCTTTATCTACACCTATGAAGACTTGTGCAATTTCTATTTAAGCTTAAAAACAAAACCCTTCCTCATTTTAGCAGGCATCAGTGGTACAGGTAAATCTAAATTGGTTAGATTGTTTGCAGAAGCTGTAGATGCTAGATATAGCCTTATCAGTGTGAAGCCAGATTGGAATGACAGCACAGAACTATTTGGCTATAAGAATATAAACGATGAATTTATACCAGGTCAATTAACTAGAATAATCCAAGAAGCATCCAAGCCTGAAAATTTAGATAGACCATATTTTGTTTGTTTAGATGAAATGAATTTAGCTAGAGTTGAGTACTATCTTAGTGAATATTTAAGCATTATAGAATCTAGATATTTTGATGAAAACAATAGGCTTTTAACAGATAGGATATTTCCAAAAGGCTATTTACCTGAAGACAATCCTTATGCCAATTTAAGAATTCCAGAAAATCTATATATTATAGGTACTGTTAATATGGATGACACTACTTTTGCCTTTAGCAGGAAGGTATTAGATAGAGTTAATACTATAGAGTTTTCAGATGTAAGGTTGGATATATTAGAATTTGATCTAGAAGATGATGTGGAAAAGGTGAAGCTAGATAATTCCTGGTTTAAAGCTGACTACCTGACCATTAAAGATGCTATTAAAATTGATAAGGGATATGTACACAAAATAAATAAAGAAATAATGGAAATCAACAATATACTAGCTATGGGTAACAAGCATTTCGGCTATAGGGTAAGGGATGAAATAGTATTTTATATGTTAGAAAACAAGAGATACGGACTTTTAGAAGAACATGTAGCTTTTGATTATCAAATAATGCAAAAGATTCTACCTACTATTACAGGCAGCGACAGGGTAATAAAGGATATATTGATAGAACTATATAATTATTGTAATCCAAGTAATCATATTGTAGATAGTATAGATTATATTCAACTGGCAGAAGAAGGCTTAGAAACTGCTTTATATATCAATTCAGCAAACAAGATACTCATGATGTTAAGGGGTTATGAGGATGGCTTTGTTTCATTCTGGCAATAGGGAAGTTCTTGTTCAATTGGAGAATAAAGAATTTAATTTATATTTAATTGGAGAGAATCCTAGTGAAAAGATAAGGTTTCTTAAGAACAATTTAAATCAGCCAGCAACAATAAGGGTAATTGAAAAAAATGGCATGGATTCAACACTTAAGACAATTACATCTTACGGAGAGCTGGTTTTAAATCTAGGCAATACTATGATGCCATGTTTTTTCGAAGATGGAAGATATCAATTAGTGCTACAGAAGAAGGGAAAGGGTAATAATTATGAAATTTTTCATAGTGGAATTAGAATAACAGAGGATTTCCAAGCAATTGGAGATTCTCTAATTGGTATTATAGATTTTTCTTCAGATATTGGATATACTTCTATAGATATTTATAAGGATAGGGTTAAGCTTTTAAAATTAGTATTAGAAGTTTTCCCAACTAAATTAGACTATTATAAGGACTATAAGGAATTAATAATGGAGATCAATGAAGAAATAGCTGCCTTAGCTTTTAAATTTTTTGATAAGACTTATCTAGAAGGAAAGTTAGTGGATACAGCTTACCAGACTAATGTGGAGTATTTAAGTATCTTAGAAGTAATATTTGATGACTTAGAGGTTGCTCTAAGAAGAATAGTAAACAATTTTAAACATAATGTAATTACTTATGAGAATTTAACCAACATCCATAAAGCTAAAAGGATTTCAAAAAATACTAGAAAATACATTAGAACCCATGGCGATTCTTTAGTTAGAGGGGAAAAGGGCTTTATACACATAAACAGCTCCCATTATTATACGGAAAAAGTTATACAGGAAAGAAAAATAACAACCATAGATATATTCGAAAATAGATTTGTTAAATATATGCTCCAGAGAATTATTAAAAGGCTAAAATCCATAGAAAAGCATCTGGATATTAATGATGAAAGGCAAAATAATACTTTAAAGTTCATTAGAAAAAAGATAAAAGTTTTAGAGAGATATTTAAACAACTACTTTCAAAATGTTAGGGATCTAACTGGTAATAAAAGCATGAGTTTAGTCTTTCAAATGGCCCCAGGTTATAAGGAAATGTACAAAAAATATAATATGTTAAATAAGGGCTTAGACCTAGGAGATGAACTATTTAAAATAACGCCTAAGAAGCTTTATTCCCTGTATGAAATGTGGTGCTATATAAAAATTCACAAGATATTGTGTGAACTAGGCTATCAAGTTGAGGAGTACGGTATATTACAGTATAGGGATAATGGAATGTACTTATCCTTGCTGCAGGATTCTCAAACTAAAATGGTATATAAGGGTAAAAATAACAAGCTGGAACTATGGTACAATAAATCCTATTCTATGCCCACAACAGACCAAAGGCCGGATACAGTCTTGTATATTAGGAATTTAAATGATAAAGACAGCAGAATGTACATTTTTGATGCAAAATATAGAATATCTATAGAAGATGGTAAGATCGGTCCTATGGTTGAAGATATAAATGTTATGCATAGATATAGGGATGCTATAGTATCTAAAATGAGCGACAATTTTCACTATAAATACGATACCTTTGGTGCCTATGTTTTATTTCCCTATGGAAATGAGAAAGATTTTATAGATCATAAGTTTTATAAAAGCATTGAAGAAGTTAATATAGGAGCCTTTCCCATGCTTCCTGGCAGCACCAATCTAATCAAAGAGCATCTTAAAAAGATAGTCAATCAAACTCCATTGGAAGCTAAAAGCGAGAGAATTTCAGTAGATGAATATGATGATTATGCTAAATTTAAACTAGAAAATGTTATGGTAGTAAATGTTAAGGATAAAGATCATCTTAAGGCATATAAAGATCACAAATTTTATCATATACCTCTAAAAAGGTTATCGGATGTAAGGCTTGGTGTGGAATATTTAGCCTTTTATCAATCTAAAAAATCTTTTGGAGAAGAGGGTGGAATTAGATACTTTGGTAAGATAGCCAATGTAGTTAGATATGAAAGAGGAGAATGTAAGGAATTGCCTGCAAGAAAAGGTACAGAAAAAGATGTATATCTTAGATTCAACTTAGAAAGTATCCAGGAAGTTGGCCCTATAAAACCAATTCAATCTGGGCCTCAACTGATATCATATACTACTCTTTACCTCTTAAAAAATGCAGAAAACATGCATGAACTAAAGCTTAAAAGCAATTTAGAAATAGAAGTTTATAAAAGACTTAAAAGCATTTCAAAATCAAAGGGATATGTTATTAGAAAGGTAAATGATAACTATTTCATAAATGGAAATATTGTTGAAATTATAGAAGGGAAAGTAATAAAAGTGAACGGTCAAATTACAAATTTAAAAGGGTTAGAAAATTTGATTGATTGATAAAAATTGGGGGATGAATATCCATGTATGTAATCGATAAAAAATCAAACAGGGTTAGTAAAGTCCAACAGAAAACTTTTTCTGAGTTAGGCTTTATGGAAAGGAAGCACCTTCAGGAGTGGATAGCCAATGAACCATCAATTCTAGGTGAAGAGCTTTTGGTTATACAAAAAGAATTCGATGGATTTTCGGATACTAAAGAAAGATTGGACCTTTTAGCTTTAGATAAAGAAGGGAACCTAGTTGTAATCGAGAATAAATTGGATGACTCTGGTAGAGATGTTACATGGCAAGCATTAAAATATGCGTCATATTGCTCCAGTTTAATTAAGGAAGAGATTAGACAAATATACCAGGAATATCTAGATAAGATAGGAGCAAAGAAGACTGCAGAAGAAATGTTAAGCGAATTCTATGATGAACAGGAGTACGATGAATTAGTTCTAAATAAGGGTTATGGACAGAGAATAATATTAGTAGCGGCCAACTTTAGGAAAGAGGTTACTTCTACAGTTATGTGGTTGATGAATTATAACATAAAAATTCAATGCCTTAAGGTAACCCCATATCAATTTGGAGAAAATATTTTTCTTAATGTAGAGCAAATAATACCTGTTAAAGACACAGAAGAATATGTAATAAAGATGGCTGCAAAAACTCAATCAAGCGAAGAAGATGAGGACAAGTTGGCAGAACGATATAAAATCAGATTGAAATTTTGGGAGAAACATTTAGAAAGCTTTAGACAAAAATCAGATTTGTTTACCAACATAAGTCCCACAAAAGACAACTGGATAGGTACTGGAATTGGTATAAGCGGAGGATCATATAATTTTGTAGTTTCTTCAAAATTTGCGAGAGTTGAAGTATATTTTTCAAGACCTAAAAAAGAAGAAAATAAATTTATATTTGATACTCTAATAAAACATAAAGACGAGATTGAAAAAGCTTTTGGAGATAAATTAGTTTGGGAGAGATTAGATGATAAAAAGGCAGTTAGAATTAAGTATCAATTAGATGGAGTTAATTTATATGATGAAAATGATTGGGATTCCATGATAGAGTTTATGTCAGATGCTATGATTAGGCTTCATGATGTTTTTGATAAATATATACAAGAAGTAAAGTTACAGTTGACAGAGTTTTTGAATGGGGAAGTTTAGATTTTATT
>DUSG01000076.1 GCA_012842725.1 Clostridiales bacterium | reverse complement strand
TCTGCTAATTTAATTAGTAAATTCTCATCTAAAGGTTTAATAAATCTCATATTTACTAACATCATATTTATATTATTATTTCTTAATAGTTTACATAAATTAACAGCGTTAGATATCATAGTTCCTTCAGCTATAATAATTCCATCATTACCATCAAATAATACTTCACCTTTTCCATATTCAATAGGAGTATCTTTAAAATCAAAACTTGGAGCTTCTCCTTTTGGATATCTTATCGCAACAGGTCCGTTTATCTTTAAAGCAAATTCCATCATATCTTCTAATTCTTTTCCCGATTTTGGGCTCATAATTGTAATATTAGGCAAACTTCTAAGATAAGAAATATCGTAAATACCCTGATGAGTTTCACCATCTTGTCCTACCAATCCAGCTCTATCGATTGCAAATATTACAGGAATGTTTTGCAGACATACATCATGGAGTATTTGATCATATGCTCTCTGAAGAAACGTAGAATAAACAGCAAAAAATGGCTTAAATCCTCCTTTAGCTAAACCTGCCGAAAATGTAACCGCATGCTGTTCTGCAATTCCAACATCAAAAAACCTATTCTTGTGTTTTTTTGCAAATTGCTTTAATCCTGTTCCATCAGGCATAGCTGCAGTAACCGCAATTACTCTTGAATCTTTATCAGCTAATTCAATCATCTTATTACCGAAAATTTCAGAATAAGACTTATTATTGGCATCATTTAATGTTTCTCCAGTATTGATATCAAAAGAACTGATACCATGGAATTTTTCTGGATTTTCTTCAGCAATTCTATATCCTTTCCCTTTTTTTGTAATAACATGAATCAAAACAGGGTGTTTTTTATATTCTTTAGCATTCGATATGATTCTTTCCATAGTTTTAATATCATGACCATCTATTGGGCCGAAATATTTAAATCCCAATTCCTCAAAAATTATACCCTTCACTATTAAATACTTAAATTTATCACGACATTTAGAAGCTATATTATAAATTTTTTTCCCTACAAGTGGAGTTTTATTTAATATGAATTCTAAATCTCTTTTAAATTTAAAATACAATTTTTCTGTTCTTAACCTTCCTAAATAAGCACTTAATCCGCCTACATTTTTTGATATAGACATTTCATTATCATTAAGAATCAATATTATGTTTGTATTCAAATGTGCGGCATTGTTTAATGCTTCCAGTGCTAAACCACCGCCCAAAGAACCGTCACCAATAACCGCAACAACAGAATAATCTTCTCCTTTTAAATCCCTCGCTTTTGCCATACCCAAAGCCGCTGATATTGATGTACTGCTATGACCTGTTTCAAAAATATCATGAGGGCTCTCGCTGGTTTTTGGAAAACCGCTTATACCTCCAAGTTTTCTAATAGTAGTAAAACTATCTCTTCGACCTGTTATTATTTTATGAGCATAACATTGATGACCAACATCCCATATTATTTTATCCTTAGGAGAATCAAAAACTCTATGCAACGCTACAGTTAACTCTACAACACCTAAATTTGAAGCCAAATGGCCGCCATTTTTTGATACTACATTTATAATATAATCTCTTAACTCCTGACAGACTTCTTTCAACTCTGAATAATTTAACTTTTTTAAATCCTCAGGACTATTTATCTTATCCAAGTATTTGTACATAGTCAAACCTGCCTTTGTATTTTCTATAATAATAAATTAGAAACAATAATACCTAAAATAGCACCAGCTAAAACTTCCTTCGGAGTATGTCCTATAAGTTCCTTTAGCTTTTCTTCAGCCAAAGGTTTATGATGAGCAATATCCTGAATGATTATATTCAAAACTTTTGCTTGATTGCCAGCAGCTCTCCTTACTCCTGCAGCATCATACATGACCACAAGAGCAAAACATAAAGCTATAGCAAAAGAAGTTGAATTCCATCCGTTTAGTTTACCTATTGAAGTAGCTAGAGCAGTTACAAAAGCTGTATGGGAACTTGGCATGCCGCCTGAACCAACGAACCTTGTTATATCCAATTTTTTTTCTTTATAAAGTGTTAAGCATATTTTTAAAAATTGAGCAATAAACCACGCTGTAAGGCTTGATATCAATGCTTTATTTTGAATAATTCCTTCAAAAAAACTCAAAAATTATCCCCCTTTATTTATCTCTGTATGCTACAAAATCAGCTAGTTCTATTAGCAAATTAGCCTTACTTCCATATTTTTCTACAGCTTTTTTTGCATCATTCACAGTATCAATCATAATCTTTTTTGACTGATTTATTCCAAAATGCTTTACATAGGTTGATTTATTGCTTTTAGCATCTTTACCAATGGTTTTACCCATTTTTTCCTGTGAACCTATAACATCTAAAATATCATCAGAAATCTGATAGGCTTTCCCTAGATTTTCTCCAAATATACTAATTCTTCTGATATCATCTTCCTCAGCTTTAGATAATATAGCACCAACCTCTAAAGAAGCTTTAATCAATGCACCGGTTTTTCTTCTATGCATCTGATCTAATCTTTCAATTTCAATATTTCTGTTTTCATAATATAAATCCATTGCTTGACCGCCTAACATTCCTTCTAAACCTGCAGCTTTGCTAATTATGTAAGCTGCTTTAATTCTTTCTTCCGTTGGCTTATTAAGAATATTATTAAGTAATATTTCATAAGCAGTATTCAATAAAGCATCTCCCGCCAAAATTGCAAAACCTTCACCATATACTTTGTGATTTGATAGCTTGCCTCTTCTATAGTCATCATTATCCATAGCAGGCAAATCATCATGAATAAGAGAATATGTATGTATCATTTCTATGCTACAAGCATATGGCATAACCTCTTCTATTGAACCGTCAAACATTTGACATGTCATAATGGCTAAAAGAGGCCTTAATCTTTTTCCTCCTCCAAGAAGGCTATATTTCATAGCATCTTCAATTACAGGTAGTTCATAGCCATTATTAAATATCAATGTCAGATTTTCTTCAATTAAATCACTATATTTTTCAATAAATTCTTTTAGATTCATAATTTACTCCTTTACTTCTTTACTAATTTCTATTTCTTTATAGGTGTTATTTTCATATGATATTTTCATAATCTTACCTTCTGCTTCATTTAATTTAGCATCACAATATAATGATAGTTTTACGCCTTCATTATAAATCTCTATTGCTTGCTCTAAAGATAAATTTCCGCTCTCTAATTGATTGACTATTTCTTCAAGCCTTTCCATAGCTTTTTCAAAACTCAATTCACTGTTCATTTTTATCCCCTTTACATATTGAAATTACTGATGACGATACGTAGCCATCTTTAAAATATATGTTTAAAATGTCTCCTTTTTCTATTTTATTAATCGTATTAATTATTTCTCCTGATTTTGCTTTCTTAACATAAGCATATCCTCTATTTAAATAAGAAGCCGGGTTTAATAAATTTAGTTTTTCATTATATAAATATAAAGTATCGCGATGATTTTTTATTATCGATTTTATACTATCATCGAGACTTTCCCTTACATTTTCTAATGATTGCCTATAATTAAGTATTTTAGTCTCAGTATGTCTAAAAGAGCTCCTTGCTGTCAACTCCCTCAAAAATACTTTTTTGTTCCTAATAAATGATATCACCGATGAGTATAAATTACTTTGTAATTTCTTTATGTATAAAGCCAACTGTTGCTTATCTGGAAAAACCATCTCTGCTGCAGCTGACGGTGTTGCTGCTCTAACATCCGCTACAAAATCAGCTATAGTAAAATCTGTTTCATGTCCTACAGCTGATACAACCGGTATCTTAGAATTAAATATAGCTCTTGCAACTATTTCTTCGTTAAAACACCACAATTCTTCTATAGAACCTCCTCCTCTACCAATAATTATAACATCTACTTTATTGAACTTATTAAAAAAATTAATTCCTTCCGCTATTTCTTCGGCAGCTTTTTCTCCTTGAACAAGAGAAGGATATAAATAAATATTTATATTAGGATTTCTTCTTTTCCCAACAGAAATTATATCCCTAATAACAGCTCCCGTTGGAGATGTTACGATTCCAACGCTTTTTGGAAGTAATGGTAGAGGCTTTTTATTTTCTGGTGCAAAAAGACCTTCCATTTCTAATCTTTTCTTCAATTGTTCATACGCTTTATATAACTCTCCTGCACCATCAGCAATAAGACTTTCTGCATATAATTGATACTGACCGTCTTTTTCATATATAGATATATAACCTCTTACTATAACCTGCATACCTTCTTCAGGTAAAAATTTAATTCTGGATAGGTTGCTTCTAAACATTACACATTTTATAATTGATTGTTTATCTTTCAGAGAAAAATATGCATGTCCTGATGTATGTACTTTAAAATTTGAAATTTCCCCTTTTATGTATATATGAGATAATAAGTTATCTTTTTCTAGCATATGCCTTATATATAAATTTACTTCAGTTACTGAAAAAACTCTAACCCCTTCTATAACACTTTCTTGCATATACAGCTCCCCCTATTGCATTATCCGTTGCATATTCTTTTTGAGCAAATATGACATTAATGTTAAAAGTCTTTAGCCTTTTACTACTTTTTAAATACTCCTTTATCACAGAATTAGATGTTACTCCTCCAATTAAAAGTACTTCACTCCAATCGTAGTTTTTCTTGGAATAAATTAAAGTTTCTTCTATAGATTTAGCTATGCTTATAAATATTGCCTTAGATAAGGAAGCTTTATCATAATTACCTTTTTCAATTAATCTCTGTACAAAAGTTTCTGGTCCTGAAAAACTCATGTATTCTCCTCTAATTGATACAGGTATAACTATTTCATCAGTCATAGCATTTCTAGAAAGCATGTCCATTTCAGCGCCACATGGAAAATTCAATCCCATTGATACACCTACTCTATCAATAAACTGACCTGCATATAAATCAGAAGAACCACCTATTATCTTTATGTCCAATTTATTATTATCCATAGTAACATACAGAAGTTCCGTTGTCCCACCGGAAACATGATATACAGCTATTGGATTTTTAATGTCGATCTTACTAGACCATAATCCTGCATATATGTGGTTCTCTTGATGTGATAATAAATAAGCAGGTACATTCAATGTATATTTTAAAATATTCCCAATATGTAAACCACTATAGAAAACGGGCATATATGAACTATCTACATTTCTTGGTTTAAAACTTATGCCTATAGCTTTTATTTCATGAGGCTTTATGTCATTGAATATTTCTTTTATTAAGTCATCAAGGTTTTTTACATGTTGAAAAAATGCCTCAGACTGTCTTATACCTCTGTTACCTGGCTTTACTTTAAGAATTATTCTTTTATCTAATATTAAATTCTCCATCTCATCTACTACACCAATTGATGTGGTATAGCAACTCGTATCAATACCTAAAAAATACATTATTCATTCACCTTGCTTGTCTAATTCTTTTGCTATTTTACCTAATACACCATTGATAAAACCTCCCGAATCATCGGTACCAAATTTTTTTCCCAGTTCCACAGCTTCATTTATTGCAACACTAACAGGTACATCTTTTGAGTATAACATTTCATACAAAGCCATACGTAATATAGTTAAATCAACCTTAGCTATTCTGTCCAATGTCCAAGACTTTAAACTCTTACTTATCAAGCTGTCAATGGTCTCTCTATTGTCTACAGTACCTTTAACTAAGTTATAAAGAAATTGCTTATCTTTTTCACTAAGTTTATCTAATTTTGAATCATCCTCATCGTCATGAGTAAAAAATATATTATTTTCTTCAGATACTTCATTTTTTTCATATAAATAATTATTAATACTATCTTTGTTAAAATTATAGCTAAATAGTATTTTAAATGCACTTTGTCTCAAAAAGCGTCTATTCATAAAAACTATAATCCTCCTCATTTTTTCCCTTGTATATTTAGTATCCTTTCAATAAATTCTACTACATCTTCTTTATTATCTACTTTTTTACCAATATAATATCCTATTACACTACATATTAACAAAACAATAGTTTTGAAAAAACCCAAAGTTATTAATAATATTCCAATAAAAAATCCTATTAATGTCCCTATCAATTTACCATGATGGTTTATGAAAAAAAACATTAGCTTATCCTTGTTCATTTTTAGCCTACCCTTCTTTTGCCATAATTATTTGATTCTTCAACTATTACAACCACTTCTTTTATAGTTACTTCAGTAGCAGACTCAACAGCTTCTTTGACACTATTCTGGATTTGTTTAGAAAGTACAGGTATTATTGTCCCAGTTGCAAAAACGACATTAACTATTATTGAAATGTCTCCTTTGTTATCTTTTACTTGGGCTTTTGCTTCTTTTATGGAATTAATATTTTTAATACTCGATAGTGCTATCGATTTAATTGTATCAAATGATATCTTAATTTCACCAAGTTCAGTTCTATTTGTTATATGATAATCATATTTACCACTTGATTCCATGGCATTAAAAATAAATTTAACAGATAGTAGAAGCATAATTATAGCGAACAAAGTGGTTACATCACTATCAAAAATAAACTTCCTCAAGGCTTCTTCATATTGCATAGGAATGAATGGTAAAGCTAACAATAATAATGCCAGCGAGAAAACAGCTACGAGGAGTGCAAAAATTAATAATACTGACCTATTAAACACGTTCATATCTTATACTCTTTCTCCTTTCGTATAAATATTTAAACTAACCCTCTGAAATATCATCAGAGGGTTAGTTCTCAAGTTATTTATATCTTGAAGTTGCATCTTCTTGTTTATTTTCTTTTTCTAAATTTACGCCCTGAATATGAATATTAACTTCGACTACTTTTAGACCTGTCATAGTTTCAACAGCTTTTTTTACATTTTCTTGAACCTGCCATGCAACATCAGGTATTCTTACACCATATTCAACTATAACATATAGATCTATAGCGGTTTCTTCTTCACCGACTTCAACTTTAACTCCTTTAGAAGGACTTTTTTTCCCTAACATTTCTGTTATGCTATCTGCTATACCACCGCTCATGCCAACAATCCCTTTAACTTCTTTCGCTGCAATCTCAGCTATTATTGCAACTACATCATCAGCTATTTTTACGGCTCCATATTCGTTTATATTGTTTTCGGCTTCCAAAATTTGCACCCCCAAGTTCATTTAAAGTTTTTATTTATTATGTATTATAGCAGAATAGCATGCTATTTACAAATATAACTAATCTTTCAGCATTATTTTAATATTGCTTGCCGGAATCTTGGTCTTAGTCATTACTATATCTTGTATCTTCGCAACGCTGGCAGGTGTCAACTCTTTAGCAGCTACTACAACAGTGGCACTATCATCCGTTAAGAATACCAATGCATCATCAAATCCGCGTGCTATAATAAGATTTTCTATTATCATTTCTTTTTCTGTCAGTGCCACAATTTTTACTATTTCTTCCTGAGCTAGAGTTTTGAATGTTGGTTCAGCTTTATCGCTGTTTATTATATTCTGCCACATATCATATTCTTTGGCTCGATTTTTTTCTCTCTCAAGTCTATACTCAGTAAAAAATGAAGATACTTCATCTTGATCTTCTTCATCTTTGCTTTCTACCACACTTATGCTGCTTTCTTTCTCTTCGCTGACAACATCAACAGTTTCATATTCGTTCATAAACTCCGACAATTCGCTTTCATAAATATCAAATCCCATTGTATCATATTTTGTACTCATAAAAACATTATAAGCATACCCTATTACAAATAACATCAAAACAAGAGAAGAAATAGCAATTGTTTTTCTGCTCAATTTTATTTTCATAATTATTATACCCCCTATTTATTAGTTTCTAGTACTGTAACCCTGTATGCAGGTATGTCAAGAACTGTTTGAACCGCCTGACTTATTTTTCTTTTTACTTTTGAATCCCATGCCCCTTCTGCTACAACAATTACCCCCCTGATTTGCGGATTGATTTCTTTAACTATTAAAGGTTCCGAACTACCTCCCTGCTGGTTTACCATAACAGTTTTTTCGCTTACGCTGGATTCATTTATTATCCTTGTACCTCCTGCGTTATCTTTCTCATCTGTTACTTTATCCGTTATTGATTTATCTTTTTGTGTTACTAGTTCTTTTCCACTTTCATAAGTAATCATAACGGATACTTTACCTACTCCCGCTATTTTGCTTAGTATTCCAGCTAATTCTTCTTCAAGTTTTTCTTTATAAAAATATTCATCGTTTGATTTATATGTAACAGAGCCTTGGTTATTAAATCCATTGTTTTCTTCTGCAGCGTTTTTGTTTTTATAGGTTATATCTTTATAAAAGTTAGAAACAATAACTAATACAATGCCCATGAAAAGCAACATTAAAAGATTATTATACAGTTTTCTATTGTTTTCAATTCCCAGTTTTTCCTTAATCCATTCTAGTATTTTCATATTAAAACCCCCTAATTATTTTCAACGGAAAGTTTCACTTGTATATTGTCTTTTCCAATGCTGAGTATCTCACTTAACATATTTCTCACATCGTCAGTTGATTTCTTTTCACTGAAAGTATATTCCGTTTCATCCTTATAAATTACCTTTTCTCTATTGCCTATTTCTACTTTTTTTATTTTTTCAATTTTATCTGTTTTATCATCCATATTCATAATAACTAAAACGTTATTTATCATCCCATATTTATTGCTTTCTTGATTTTTATCAATATCCAGAATAACATCTATATTGGATCTATCTAAAGAAGTTTTATATGCTACTGCAGAAATTATTTGTTCTTTTAACTTGGACTCATAGATTTCCATCGCTTTTAATTTCTGATAACTGCTTAACACTTCAGTATCAATCAATTCTTTTTCACCATTTAATGCTATGCTCATTTCTTTATAGCTTTTATAAAAATCATCAGATATATTTTTTATATTCATAAAGGGCTTAATTATAGTTAGTAATATAAATGTACCTATAATTATCTTTACATATTTTTTTATGCTTCCCTCAGGTAATATCACATCGGTTATAATTACAAATATTATTACTATTACTATATTTATGACCCATTGTCTCAAAAAATCTATCAACAGAATCACCTACCTCATCATAACCGTAATATTTCCCACTCCCATAATAATCGTTATTGAAATGAAAAATAATATTCCAACTGACAATACGCAACAAAACATAATAAATATCGATGTGCTCATATCATTCATACATTGCACCAATTCATCATCAATTATAGGCTGTATTAAAGCCGCAGCAATTCTATAAATTGCAAATATTGAAAATATCTTTATCAAAGGGAACGAACATATCAGTAATAAAATCAAAAGTCCTATTATGCTTATGCCATTTTTTATTATTAATGAACAACTAATTACAGTGTCAAAAGCTTCTGATAAAAAATCGCCAATAATCGGTACGAAACTATCTACCGCAAACTTTGCTGTCTTCGCTGCAACTCCATCAAGTGATGATGATGCTAAACCTTGAATAGAGATAATCCCTGTGAAAATAGTAAGCATTATTCCTAGAATTCCTACTGCTACACTTCTAACTAAGGAAGCTAACTTTGATATTTTTACCTTATCTGAAATATTGTTGACCATTGATAGGACAGCAGAAAACATAACCATAGGTATGACAGTTACTTTTATTATTGTTGCAATAAAAGTTAATGAAGTATAAACTATTGGTTGAAATAATGCGGATGAAGTTATTCCACCTACTGTTAAGAGTAATGTGATGAGGGTAGGAAGCAATGCTTGCATAAAGTTGACCATTTTGTCAATAGTGTCAATACAAAGTTTGCTGACAACTGCAAAACTTCCGATAGCCAAAATAATAATTATTACATAACAGGCACTATAAGCCAGTTTTCCGATGGTATCATTATCAAAACCCTCATGGAGGTTTTGAAGTAAAGCACATAACACAGATAATATAATAATTTTTCCAAGAAGATCAACATTACTTAACAGCTCTTTCCATAATACCATCCATAGCTTGTCAAGAATTTCTTGGAAAGAAAACAAACCTGGATCTGTATATAATGATTTAACAAAATCTTTTATATTTATATCACTAACTAATCCTTCCGTACCATTAACAATATTGTCGGTAAGTTTCTGCAACTCTTCTAAGTCCAGCTGATTTAATTGTTCATCTATTAGATAATCCATGTCATCTGCTTGTACATTTACTACTACCATTAAAACAACGAATACTATTGTTAATATTTTTCTCAGGTTTATCACCTTCATGGCATGATTTTTAATATTATGTCAAATAAAGCAGCATATATTGGTACTGCAATAGCCATTATCAGAACTTTTCCTGCTAACTCAACTTTTGCAGCCAAAGAACCTTCTCCAGCATCTCTACATATTTGAGCGCCGAATTCAGTAATATATGCAATTCCGATTATCTTTAAAATAGTTGAAAAATACAAAATATCTATGTCGGCTTTTACAGCATATCCTTTCAATACTTCAATAACCTGATTAAATTTACCTAATATAGATATGAATATTACTAAACCAGCAATTATGCTTAGTTGAATAGCATATTCTGGCTTATATTCTTTGAGAATCGTAGCCATTATTGCACCTATAATTCCTAATGCTACTATTTGCATAATATCCATATTTTCACCTACAATTGAAACATTGTTCTTACGGTATCAAATAATTGACTGATTAAACTGATTACCATCATTAAAACAACTACAATTCCAGTCAGGGTAGTCATCATTGCCATTTCCTCTCTACCCGATCTCATTAAAACATTATTTAATACTGCAATAACTATTCCTATAGCCGCAATTTTAAATATTAAATTCACATCCATACCAAAACCCCCGTTATATCAATATTATTAAAATTGTTGCTCCTAAAAGAAATCCCATGCTTCTATACATTTTTTCATTACTCTTTTTTTCATCTTCAGCCATCTTTTCATGCTGTTCTAATTGAGTGTAAATAAGTTTAAAATATTTTTTTTGGTCCTCTATATCGGATTTTCCAAGTATCTTACCAAAACTGCGCAATAACTCTATATCTATATCTTTTAAACTTGAATCTTCCAAAGCATACATGATTGCTTGCTCCCAAGCTTCATCCATGCTATAAAACTTTCTTTCCATCAAATTTTTTGAAATAGTCATGAAAAACTTTTTCCAAAGAGGATCGCTTTTAAGTCCTACATTATAACATGCATAAGGAATAGGGGTGGCAGAATACACGATCTCACTTTCAAGCATTTGTAGTGAAAATCTTAGATTTCTTATTTCCTTAAGCCTTATGCTGTACTTACTTGAGATCAACATTCCTAACAAACTAGTAGACAGAATTATCATAAGAGCACCTATTCCTTTTAACATAAAACATATACCTCCTATCCTGAGTGTTTAAAAAGTATTTTTCCCTCCTTATCATAGATTTTTTCTATTGTTCCTACTCCTTTGCTTCTTCCTAAGACAATTATTCTTTCAAAATAATTACAGTGTAATTTTTTTAACTCTATTTTTTTATATAAATCTTCTATATCACTGCCATGCATAGTAGCAATCACCTTTACCCCTGCATTAGCTCCTTCCATTAAAGCATCTGCGTCTTCCACTTTTCCTATTTCATCTGTTGCAATTATTTGCGGCGACATAGACCTAATAAGTAAAAATATACCTTGAGATTTAGGACAACCATCCAATACGTCTGTTCTAATACCTACATCATTTTTAGGTTCACCAAAGAAACAGGCTGCAATTTCTGATCTTTCATCCACTAAACCTACCTTGAAACCTTTTATGTTTTTTGATTTTATTCCATTGCTTAGTTGCCTTACTAAATCTCTAAGCAATGTTGTCTTACCACATTGCGGTGGTGATATTATGAGGGTATTATAAACACTTAATGTTGGGGTTATTATATAATCAATTACTTTATTTGCCGCTCCTATAATTTCCTTAGCTATCCTGTAATTAATAAACGCTATATCTTTTATTGACTTTATATATCCATTTTCAACTATGGTTCTACCGGATATTCCTATCCTATGCCCTCCCGGTATGGTTATATATCCGTTCTTTAACTCTTCTCCATAAGAATATACAGAAAAATTTTGTATTATTTCTAAAGCTTTTTTTATATCTTCTTTAGTAGTTAAATAAGCTTTATTAATTTCTTGTGTAAAGTTTCCATTGCTGTCTACAAAGTAGTCACTATCATTACCTACAACAATCAATGGTTTATTAAGTCTTAATCTTATCTCTTCAGCACCTATGGAATAGATATTAAAATTATTAATCAATAACTTTCGTACATTAGGCGGCAAAAAATCAAAAATTTCATCCATTGTCTTTTTATTTTCCAAGTTTGTCCTCCCCTCAAATTTTTATTAGATTTGTACTATAAATATGACAACTATAATTAAAAAATTACGTTTTAAAATAAATGAAGAAATAAAAAACTTCCAAGAAATTTTTCTTGGAAGTTGCAGTTTGTAGACAAATATGGTTTCACCAATTGGTAGAAATCATATTTTTTCATGAAATAATGGATTTTTCCAATTAAAATACGATGTTTGGGTCCGGTTTTACCAGACTTCCACATCCAATTTGCCATCTTTTTTAAATTCATACATGCAGCAACAAGCATCGCTT
>DUSG01000075.1 GCA_012842725.1 Clostridiales bacterium | reverse complement strand
CAGATAACTGACATAGTATTACGAAACAATCTAATCAATTACTTTGACCTCCAACAATGCTTACATGAACTTGAAGAATCTAAAATGATCAATAAAATCAGCGGCAAAAAAATGTATGAAATCACTGATATGGGTTTAAAGACTATAGATTTATTTGCTTCGCGGATAGATGATGACAAGCAAGAAATTATAAAAAACTACATATTAACGAATAAAGAAAAAATAAAATTAGAAACTCAGGTAAAATCCGAGATTATAAAAAAAAGCAAAACAGAATACATAGTCAATTTAAAAGTTATAGAAAAGGATATAGAATTGATCAATCTCAGTTTAAATGTGGTATCCGCAGAACAAGCTAAGTTAATTTGCAGCAATTGGGAAAATAAATATCACCAAGTCTATGACCAAATTATGAACTTGTTGATAAAAGGATGAGAATAAGGTATAAATACCTATTCCCATCCTTTTATAATTCTATAAATTTCTCCTATTAGATAGAGAGAACCGCATACCAGAATAATCGAATGGTTTCCTGCAATATCTATCGCCTTTTCTAATGCTTCTGATATATTGGGTATTGCGTAAACCTCTCGGCAAAATTCTCTTGCCTCTTGAGCCAATTCTTCTGCGCTTAAGGCTCTATCACTGTTAGGTTCAGTAGCAATAATTTGTTTAGCCATAGGTGCTAAGATACTTATATTATCTTTATGATTTTTATCCTTTAGCATACCCATTAGTATAACTATATTCTCATCTTTAAAATATTTCTTAACTGCTTTTGTTAGAACATATATACCATCTTCATTATGGGCTCCATCTATAACAATAAACGGTTTTTTAGAAATAATACTTAATCTCCCTGGCCATTCTACTTTGCTAATCCCTTTTCTTATACTATCTTCATTCAAAGCAAAACCTAATTCATTCAATTTAACAGCTGCACTAATTGTCACAGCAGCATTCAATAATTGATGATCGCCTAATAATGGTAACATGACATCTTTGAAAATTTTATCGTTGAAGTAATAATCCATCTTTTGTCCTTCTAAACTGAATTCCTTTTGTACCACGTTATCCTCAGAAACCTTTACGCATATGCTGTTTTTTTCTTTGCATACCTGCTCTATTACTTCCTTCGCTTTTTTGTATCTCTGAGGATAAAGTACAGTAATCTGATTGCTTTTTATAATGCCTGCTTTTTCATAGGCAATCTTTTCTATTGATTCTCCCAAAATATTCATATGATCATAACTAATAGAAGTAATTATTGACATAATAGAATCCAAAACATTAGTGGCATCATATCTTCCGCCAAGCCCAACCTCAATTACTCCAATGTCTATATTCATATCTTTAAAATATAAAAATGCAAGGGCGGTTAAAGCTTCAAACTGAGTTGGTATTTCTAATCCATCTGCTTTCATCTTATCTATAGAACTTTTAATAACGGAAAAATATTTTGCAAATGTTTCTTCATCTATTCTTATTCCATTTATTAAATATCTTTCTGTTATCGTAATCAAATGAGGAGAGATATAGGTTCCTACTTTATAGCCGGCTTCTTTCAATATACTCGATAACATTGCTGTTACAGAACCTTTTCCATTTGTACCCGCTATATGCACAGCTTTAATATGCTTATGCGGATTGCCTAAAAGCTTTAACAGATTTTCAATTCTATCAAGCCCTGGATTGCAACCGCCCTTAAGATTATTCTCAATATATTCCAAAGTTTCTTTATAATTCATATCACACCTCTTATTTCAACGTTTTAAGGCGCTCTAATACTTTTTCCAGAAGATCCATATATTTTTTCTCTTTATTTCTTTCCTCTTCAACCACTTTTTCAGGCGCTTTTTCTATAAAGTTTTTATTTTCAAGCTTACTTCTCACTCTTTGGATTTCTTTTTCTAAGTTCTCTTTTTCCTTATTCAGCCTTTCTATTTCTTTCTCTTTATCTATCAAATCCTCTAACGGAAGGAATATTTCTGCACCTTCAATGATTACCGAAACTGCATCTTTGGGTATATCTTCTTTTGTTGATTTTATGATCACATCAGAAGCGTACGCCAATTTTTGTAAATACGGAATTCCTTCTGTTAATGTCTTTATAATCTCCAGATTATTAGATACTATTATAGTCTTGGATTTTCTTGAAGGCACAACATTCATTTCAGCTCTTACATTTCTTATTCCTTTTATAACCTCCATTATTTTTTCCATATTAGCCTCTTGTGATGAATAATCAATAGTCTCATCATATTCAGGCCATGCGCTTATAACTATAGACTCTGTAGCACCAGGAAGATGTAGATATATTTCCTCTGTTATAAAAGGCATAAATGGATGAAGCAGCTTCATGGAATTCTTTAATACATGTATTAAAGTAGCTTGGGCTATTGTTTTAGTTTCGTCTTCTTCTGAATATAGTCTTGGTTTAACCAATTCTATATACCAATCACAGAATTCAAACCAAATGAAGTCATATATTTTCTGAGCAGCTATTCCCAACTCAAATTTTTCTAAGTTCTCTGTTACTTCTTTTATCAATTTGTTTAGTTTGCTTATTATCCAACAGTCAGCAGTGGTCAATTTCTCTCTGTTTTCTTTTAATATCTTTTCATAATCTTTATCCTCTGTATTCATCAATACAAATCTAGACGCATTCCAGATTTTGTTAGCGAAATTACTAAATGCTTCTACTTTTTCCCAGTAAAATCTCATATCATTTCCTGGTGAATTTCCAGAAATTAGATTAAACCTTAACGCATCAGCACCATATTTATCTATTACATCGAGAGGATCTATCCCATTACCAAGGGATTTACTCATCTTTCTTCCTTGCGCATCTCTTACGATACCATGAATATAAACATATTTAAAAGGTTCTCTTTTCATATGTTCCATGGCAGAAAATATCATCCTGGCTACCCAGAAGAAGATAATGTCATAACCTGTTACCAAAACGGTGGTAGGATAGAAATACTTTAAATCTTCTGTTTCTTCCGGCCAGCCCAGTGTAGAAAAAGGCCATAAAGCGGAACTGAACCAGGTATCCAATGTGTCTTCGTCTTGTTTTAAAGCTCCACCGCATTTTGTACATTTTTCCGGTGTTGTTTCAGATACTAGTATTTCACCGCAATCCTGACAATAATATGCAGGTATCCTATGTCCCCACCATAATTGCCTTGATATACACCAATCCTGAATGTTTTCCATCCAATTGAAATATATTTTTGAGAATCTATCAGGAACGAACTTAATTCTTCCATCTTTTACAACATCAATAGCAGGCCCTGCAAGAGGTTTCATCTTTACAAACCATTGTTTTGAAAGTATAGGTTCAATTATAGTATCGCATCTTTGACAGTGACCAACGCTATGTTGATGTTCTTTTACTTTAACAAGCAAACCTTGTTTTTCCAAATCTTCAACTATTTTTTTCCTTGCTTCATATCTATCAAGTCCGCAATATTTTCCTCCCAGTTCGTTTATTGTACCGTCATCATTCATTACTCGAGGCATTGGAAGACCATGACGTAAACCAACCTCAAAGTCATTTGGATCATGTGCAGGAGTAATCTTTACAGCACCGGTTCCGAATTCCATGTCTACATACTCATCTGCTATTATTGGTATTTCTCTATTCATAAGAGGCAAAATTACTGTCTTCCCAATGAGATGTTTGTATCTCTCATCTTCTGGATGTACTGCAACCGCTGTGTCGCCTAACATAGTTTCAGGCCTTGTTGTCGCGATTTCTATATAATCATCACTGTCTTTAACAGGATATTTAATATACCAAAAATGTCCATTTTCATCATCATATATGGTTTCTATGTCAGATATGGATGTCTTGCAATTTGGACACCAGTTTATTATTCTTTCACCTCTGTAAATCAATCCTTTTTTGTATAGATCCACAAATACCTTTATTACCGCTTTTGAGCATCCTTCATCCAACGTAAATCTTTCTCTAGTCCAGTCACAGGAACATCCTAATTTTTTCAACTGACTTATTATCCTTCCTCCATACTCTCTCTTCCATTCCCAGGCTCTTTCAAGAAATCCTTCTCTTCCAAAGTCATATTTAGTCTTTCCTTCTTTTGCAAGTGTTTCAACAATTTTAGCCTCTGTTGCTATACTTGCATGATCGGTTCCTGGTAGCCATAAAGTACTGTATCCCTGCATTCGTCTCCATCTAATAAGTATATCTTGAATAGTATTATCAAGAGCATGCCCCATATGAAGCTGACCGGTAATGTTCGGTGGAGGTATAACTATAGTATAAGGTTCTTTTTCATAGTCTATTTCCGGTGTAAAATAACCCTTCTCAAGCCAAAAATTATACAATCTTTCCTCAACTTGTTTATGATCGTATGTTTTACTTAAATCCTTACATTGACTCATGCTATTACCTCCCTTTTTGGATTTACGTTTTCTCAATGATAATTTAACAATTTTTCACTAAACTTCAACAATATAACACTAATATTATGAGATAAATAAAACCCTTCATCCAAGCAAAAGGACGAAGGGTTAGTTCGCGGTACCACCTTTATTCCGGCTAACACCGGCTCTTTACACAATAACGGGCAGACCCGCTTGTGTCTACTCCATTCGACACAAGAGCTCCAAAGCTACCTTCAGCAAAATCCGCCTGGAATACTTTCAGCCAAGGTATTCCTCTCTGTGAGGTGATTTTTTGCTTACTCCTCTTCTTCATAGCCTTTGCATTTTAAATATTAAATTGCTTTATTTATACCATCAATAAAACAATTTGTCAATATGATTTTTTCAAATTATACCTTTGAAGTTGCAAATCTATATAAATATATAAACATAGTCCCTATATTTAACACGACAAATATATACATCAATATATGAGCAAAACTGAATCCCAGCATGGTTGCAAATCCTGAAACATAAAATACAAAAGTTGATATTTTCCCATATATATTTGCAGGTATAACTGTATCATTATTGTATAATAAATACCCACCCAGTACCATAATCAATTCCTTGAAAGCTACTATCACTAAAATCCAATGATTTATTTTTTTTCTTAAAACAAACATAGTTAAAACTGTTATTAACATCATTTTATCTGCAAATGGATCCAGAATTGTTCCTAATTTGGTTATCATGTCATGCTTTCTTGCGATATGGCCATCAAGAATATCTGTCATTGCAGAAATTGCAAAAATGAAAAAGGCCATTTTTTCACCATAATAAGGCATATAAAGATAACTATAAATCATAGGAGGTACCAAAGCAATTCTTAATGATGTCAGCATGTTAGGCGTTATCATAGCCCCATCCCCTAATAGAAAATTTATAAATATTTATTATACAAATATTTATTAGATATATTTTTTCCATTAATAAATTCTTTATAAGATATGTTATTTATATTATATATGACATTATTCTCAATGTCCAAATTAAACATTTCTTAACAATATACAAGCACAGACTAGATTACCTAGAATAAACTGTAAATGATAAATATATTCTAGGGGTGATTTTATGAGGTTCTCAAAAAATTTATTATGTTTTATCATAGTTTTGACTATGGTAATTTCTTTATTTAGCGGCTGTAGCAAAAGCGATTTGACAACCATAAGACTGAACGAAGTGGTGCGTTCAATTTTCTATACCCCCCAATATGTTGCAATTAGCAAAGGATTTTTTGAAGAAGAAGGAATAAAGATCGATTTGACTACAGGTCAAGGTGCGGATAAAACCATGACAGCTCTGCTTGCAGGTGAATGTGATATCGGATTTGCAGGTCCTGAAGCTTGTATATATGTATATAACCAAGGAAAAGAAGACTATGCAGTTATATTTGCTCAACTTACAAAACGCGATGGTTCTTTCCTCGTTGCCAGAGAACCAGATCCGGATTTTGACTGGAAAAAAACAGCCGGTAAAACCATCATAGGCGGAAGACCTGGCGGTGTACCGCAAATGACTCTGGAATATATCTTAAAAAAGAACGGAGTAATACCCGGAAAAGACGTTGAAATGATAACAAATCTCCAATTTACTGCAACAGCGGGTGCTTTTAAAGGTGGAGTAGGCGATTATGTTGCCTTATTTGAACCTACAGCTTCCATGCTGGAATTAGAAAACGCAGGAAGTATTGTTGCCTCAATCGGTGAGGACAGCGGTTTAATAGCTTATACAGCATACTTTGCGAAAAAAAGCTTTATAGAAAAGAATCCGGATATTATTCAACGTTTCACCAATGCAATATATAAAGGTCAGTTGTGGGTACAAAAAAATACAGCAGAAGAAATAGCAAAAGCAATCAAACCTTTCTTCCCAGATGCAGACGATGAAATATTGGTAAGAGTTATAAATAGATATAAAGAAATAGACGCATGGAATGATACTCCTATAACAATCCCTGAATCCTTTGATTTACTTCAAGAAGTAATGGAAACTGCAGGTGAATTGGATAAGAAAGTAGACCATAGCATAATATGCGATGACAGATTTGCTAAAGAAGCTGTAAAAAACATTAAATAGTCTGTGTAACACATTTCAACTTTTGAAATATTATATTACTGGGACAAGAGATTTGTCCTATCTGAAATCCAATACCATATGACCTCCTTAAATAGGGGTAGCTATAAGCTGCCCCTATTTAATTTCATTGACATGATTTTATCACTTTTACAGTAAACAAGAATATTATAAAGTGATGGAAGTTATCGAAGGAGTGGTTTAATGGACAAGGTTGTGGACGTAGTTGATGTGTCTATGAACTACCATACCCTTGAGGGTGAAACCCAAGCAATACGAAAGCTGAATTTTTCCATTGCAAATGGCGAATTTGTAAGCATAGTAGGACCCAGTGGGTGCGGTAAATCAACATTATTGTCTCTAATCTCCGGTATTATCATGCCCACGTCAGGAAAAATATTCGTAAATGGAAAGGAAGTAACAGGACCTTCGCCTAGCGTAGGCTACATGCTTCAAAAAGATCATTTATTTGAATGGAGAACAATACTGAAAAATGTAACAATAGGTTTAGAAATACAAGGTAAATTAAACAAAGAAAATCAAGAATTTGTAGAAAAACTACTAAAAGAATATGGATTATATGAATTTAGAAATTATTATCCAAAACAATTATCCGGAGGAATGAGACAAAGGGTTGCATTGATAAGAACTCTTGCTACAAAACCCGATATACTTTTATTGGATGAACCTTTCTCAGCTTTAGATTATCAAACAAAAATAGCAATTTCTGAAGAAGTCTGGCTAATATTGAAAAAAGAAAAAAAGACTGCTATTCTCGTCACCCATGATTTAGCCGAAGCCATTTCTATGAGCGACAGAATAATCGTATTGACAAAACGACCAGCCGAAATAAAATCAATACACAACATACAACTAACTTGTGATTTTAGAACGCCCATCACTTGCAGAGAAGCTCCTGAATTCAGGGTTTATTTCAATAAAATATGGAAGGAGCTGGATGTCCATGTATGATGAAAATAAAGAAAATATTGTATCTGAAGAATATAAAAAATACCTTACCAGTCATAAACGTTTTAGGTTAGCTATAAGAGTATCCAGAATAGTGATTCTGATATTTATTTTTGTGTTTTGGGAAGTTGCGGCAAATAATGAATGGATAGATCCTTTCATAATGAGCCAACCGAGTAAAATATATAACACTTTGACATCCATGGCAAAAGACGGCTCATTATTCATTCATACAGGTGTTACCGTATATGAGACCATAATAGGATTTGTTATAGGTACCTTGCTAGGTTCATTAATAGCCATAGCACTCTGGTGGTCTGATTTCCTCGCCAAAATATTGGATCCATATCTGGTAGTGCTAAACGCTTTGCCAAAAACCGCTTTGGGACCTATTATTTTAGTTTGGATTGGTGGAACAACAAAATCAATAATCGTAATGGCTTTACTCTTTTCTATAGTAGTAACTATAATAAACGTTTATACCGCATTTAGAAATTGTGACGAAGACAAAATAAAACTTCTGAAAACCTTTGGTGCAAACAGGAAACAGATATTGCAAAAAGTAGTTTTGCCATCAGGTATAACAACCATAATATCTACATTGAAAATAAATGTAGGTCTGTCGTTAGTAGGTGTAATAGTTGGAGAATTTTTAGTATCTAAAGCTGGATTAGGCTATCTAATAATCTATGGCGGTCAAGTATTCAAAATGGATCTTGTAATGTCAAGTGTTTTAATACTGGCAATTGTAGCAGCAGTATTATACCTCTCTGTTTTATGGATTGAAAAAAGAGTATTAAAAATGATGTGAGCTAGCCTCACATCATTTTTATTATATTCAATATTTCTGATATGTCTTTAATAATATAATCAGGCTTTATGCTGATATCTTCATAGTCTATAGCCTGACTCCAACTTACAAAGGCACTGTCAACTCCTGCATTATATGCACATTTTATATCAAATTCGCTATCACCTATCATCAAAGCTTCATGCTTTTCACAATTCAATCTTCTCAATGCTTCCAGTATCGGTTCAGGTTCCGGCTTATGTTTTTCAGTATCTTCCAATGCAACAACATCATCAAAATATTTTAACAGGTCAAATAACTCCAAACCTCTTTTAGCTAACACTTTTCTCTTTGAAGTGACAACCGCCGTCTTACACCCTATCTCCTTTAGTTCCCTTAATAAAGTATCTATGCCACCAAAGACTTCAATCATATCATCATGGATGCTTTCATTATATTTGATATATGTATCAAACATATCCTTAGCATCTTTTTTTGAAAACCTTTCCAATGTATTCATTAATGGTTCGCCAAAGTACTTAACAATCTCCGAATCTCCTACATCCATGTTTAAATGTTTTTTTAAAGTATACTTAAAGGATTCGATAATTAGCTTATTGGAATTTAATATTGTTCCGTCTAAATCGAAGAGTAAACAGTTATATCTCATTGTATCTTGCCCAACCTCCTTCCACATCATTTTAACATAAGATCAGGTCTGTTGTGATGAAAATCTTCAATATAGTATAATATAATACATAAAGGCAGGTGTTTAGATGTTTGAAATATTATCATGGTGTCATAGATTTTTGTTTATTTTTTTACTAATAACTTTTCTTATAATAAGTGTTGCAATATACTTTTATGGTAAAAAACATATTAGCCCTTTTTTGCCTGTAATAACAATGCTTACAGCATTATCCTCTTTTGCTCTTATTTCCGTGAATGATATGATTGAAGATTATACAGCAGTATATATTGGTATTATTTTTTGTTTAAGCTATTTGATTACCAGATATTTAATAATAAAACTTCTAGAGGTTCAAGAAGTTCTATTATTTGATTTGGTAAATATGTTGTTGGCAATCGGTTTGATATGGCTTTATCGCATAGAACCTCAATATGCAATCAGGCAATTAATATTTGCCATACTAGCCTATACAATGTATTTCTTAGTATTCTATTTATTAAATTATATATATAAAAAAATCGACTTGAAAAAAGATTATTCTATTTATTTAGGGCTTTTTATCCTGACAATACTTATTGTTACTCAAATATGGGGTATAGAAATATATGGATCAAAAAACTGGCTTGAGATATTTGGTGTAAGATTTCAACCTTCTGAATTCTTAAAAATATTTTTTATAATTTATATTTCTGCCATTTTGAGCAAAGGTCTAAATAAAAACACACTCATATATTCAAGTTCTTCAACAATTATAATCGTGGCTTTTTTTGCACTGCAAAAAGATTTAGGTTCTGCATTGATATTTTTTGCTGTGTACCTTATCATGCTCTTCATTATTGATGATAAACTTTATCCAACAATAATATCAGCAATCTCTGCAATAATTATGGCTGTTACAAGCTATTATGTATTTGGTCATATCAAGTCAAGAATTGAAGCATGGCTTAATCCTTGGAAGTATATATCAGATAAATCTTACCAGGTTACCCAATCCCTTTTTGCTATAGCTTCAGGAGGGCTGGTAGGTACAGGGTTATACCTTGGATATCCAAAATTTATACCTGCAGTTCATACAGATTTCATATTTTCAGCCATATGTGAAGAAGTAGGAATAATAAGCGGAATAATTATCGTCTTAATATTATGTATGGTAACGATAATTGGACTTAACTACAGCAAAAATAGTAAAAAAACATTAAACAAGCTTATATGCCTAGGTCTTTCATCCATAACCGGTATTCAAACATTGATTATTGTATCAGGCGTATTGAATATTGTGCCTATAACCGGT
>DUSG01000013.1 GCA_012842725.1 Clostridiales bacterium | reverse complement strand
CATTCCGGTATGGAAATAGACAAGGGACGCGGAAATTCAAATAAACTATTAGGTAGAGTTCTTAATGCAATATATAAAGAAATACCATTCCAGTTATCCCATTTAAGCGGTGGTTCAAAAACAAATGCTATACCCAGAGAAGCGGAAGCAGTTATTTTTATACCTTCCAATAAATCTCAAGAGTTAATAAAAATAATAAACGAATGGGATAATATTCTGAAGAATGAATATAAGATTACTGACCCGGAAGTTACAGTTAAAGCATGTAGAGCTGATAATACATTTGAAAATGTTTTAACCTTCGAAAAAACTGAGAAAGCAATAAGTATACTTATGGCTATACCTAACGGTATACAGACCATGAGTAAATCAATTGAAGGATTGGTTGAAAGCTCCCTCAATCTAGGAGTAGTATCTACAAGCAAAGAAAGCATTAATTTTGATTCTTCCATAAGAAGCTCTGTTGAAAGCCTGAAGGAATATATAAAAGAACAGGTTCATATGGTGGCAAAACTTGCAGGAGCAAACTTTAATGCATTCGGAGATTACCCAGGTTGGGAATATAATCCTAATTCAAGAATAAGAGATGTATTCCTGAAAGTATATAAAGAGAAATTTGGTAAAGAAGCCGAAGTTATAGCGGTACATGCCGGTGTTGAATGCGGCCTTTTCGGTGAAAAAATAAAAGGACTTGACATGATATCATTTGGTCCCGATATGTATGACGTTCATACACCCAATGAGCATCTATCCATATCTTCTACTAAGAGGACTTATGAATATTTGCTGGCAGTTTTGGAAACTTTAGATAGTTAATAGGGATAAAGGAATTAGAACTGACTATTACAGTATTGAACAAAGGAGGGATATAATGAATCAAAGAAAAATTAGAACCAGATTTGCTCCAAGCCCTACAGGATATATGCATGTAGGAAATCTAAGAACAGCCCTTTACGCTTATCTAATCGCGAAGCACGATGGAGGAGATTTTATATTAAGGATAGAAGATACAGACCAAGAAAGATATGTAGAAGGTGCTGTAGATGTTATATATAATGCATTAAAACTCGCAGGACTGAAGCATGATGAAGGACCTGATATCGGTGGCCCTGTGGGACCGTATGTTCAAAGTCAGAGAAAACACATATACAAAGAATATGCTGAAAAACTGGTAGAAAAAGGCGAAGCCTACTACTGCTTCTGTAGTGAAGAAAGACTGGAAGAATTGAGAAAGCAAGCAGAACAATTGAAGATACCTTTTAAATATGATAAGCATTGCTTAGGCCTTTCAAAGGAAGAAATAAAAGAAAAACTGGATAGAGGAGAACCCTACGTAATCAGACAGAACAACCCAAAAACAGGAACCACCACTTTCAAGGATGAAATATACGGAACCATAACAGTAGAAAATTCAGAACTGGATGATATGATACTGCTGAAATCAGACGGAATGCCTACCTATAATTTTGCCAATGTGGTGGATGACCATCTGATGGGAATTACTCATGTGGTAAGAGGTACTGAATACCTGTCTTCAGCACCTAAATATAACAGACTCTATGAAGCTTTTGGCTGGGAAATCCCTGTGTATATCCACTGTCCTCCTATTATGAGGGATGCCCATAACAAGCTCAGTAAGAGAAAAGGAGACGCTTCCTTTGAAGACCTTCTTGAGAAAGGATTCCTAAAAGAGGCAGTATTGAACTATATAGCTCTTCTAGGCTGGAATCCGGGAACAGACCAGGAAATATTCTCGCTACAGGAATTAATTGAAATATTCGACTACAGAAAAATAAGCAAATCCCCAGCTATTTTTGATATTGAAAAATTAAAATGGATGAACGGAGAATATATAAGAAAACTATCTCTGGATGAATTCCACGAATTAGCAATGCCTTATTATAAAAAGGCTTTGAAAAAGGAGTATGACTATAAGAAGATCAGTGAGCTTCTCCATACACGTACCGAAGTTTTGACAGATATACCTGAACAGTTGGATTTCTTAGATGAACTACCAGAATACTCCATAGAATTGTATGTTCACAAGAAAATGAAAACCACATATGAAATCGCTTTAAATAGTCTGGAAAAAGTTTTGCCTGTATTAAAATCTTTGGATGTGTGGAATTTAGACACTCTCAAAGATAGCGTTGGGAAGCTTATAGAAGAAATGGGTATTAAGAACGGTCAGATGTTGTGGCCTATAAGAACTGCCGTATCGGGCAAAGCTTTCACCCCAGGTGGAGCTTATGAGTTAGCCGAGATACTGGGCAAGGATGAAACCATCCGAAGAATAGAGATTGGAATAGAGAAGCTTAAAAATGAACAGTAAT
>DUSG01000074.1 GCA_012842725.1 Clostridiales bacterium | reverse complement strand
CGAGAGTTGGCTTATTAAGTGTGCAAAAAAACATCATTATCACCTAGATAACACTAAAATGCTCATAAAACGAGTTAAGGGCAGGAATCTTTAAGATTCCCACCCCAACAATTGACAAAGAGCCATAAAAAAATGACATCAATCAAATATATGATTGATGCCATTAAGTCCATGCTTCTTTTTAAACTTCCATAACCTTTAAATCGTCAGAAATTATCAATTGAGCTTCTGTAGCATTCTGAACATCTTCAACGGTCAATCCCGGTGCAATTTCTTTCAATACCAAACCTTTATCAGTAACTTCAATTACTCCCATTTCTGTGATAATCAGATTTACGCATTTTACAGCAGTAAGCGGCAATCTGCACTTCTTCAGAATCTTCGGAGCGCCTTTGGCAGTATGGTTCATGGCAACAATAACCTTTTTAGCTCCTGTAACCAAATCCATGGCTCCTCCCATACCTGGAACCATCTTTCCGGGAACCATCCAGTTTGCCAAATTGCCTTCTTCATCAACTTCCAAGGCTCCCAATACGGTTACATCCACGTGGCCGCCTCTTACAATGAGGAAGGAAAAGGCACTGTCGAAAAATGCTCCTCCTGGTTTTATAGTTACATATTGTCCTCCGGCATTGACCAAATAAGGATCTTCTTCTCCTTCCTTAGGTGCTGGACCGATGCCGACAAAACCATTTTCCGAATGAAGTGTTATTTCCACTCCCTCAGGTATATAGTTGGCAACAAGAGTCGGAAGTCCTATTCCAAGGTTGACAACGTCTCCGTCTTTTAATTCTTTAGCTACCCTTTTCGCAATAAATTCCTTATCCATATTCTTTTCCATCACTCATTACCTCCCACTCACGATATAGTCCACGAATAATCCGGGAGTCATGACATCATCCGGATCTATTTCTCCTACCTCTACTATTTCATCGGCCTCAACTATTACAATGTCAGCGGCAGTAGCCATCAATGGATTAAAGTTTCTTGTAGCCTTTTTGTATTTGATATTTCCACTCTTATCTACTACAGAGCCCACAATCAATGCTATTTCTGCTCTTAATGGTTTTTCAAGAAGATAATCTTTTCCGTCAACATTTATTATGGTCTTACCTTCCTGAACAACAGTTCCGATACCTGTAGGAGTCAATATTCCTCCTAGCCCTGCTCCGCCTGCTCTTATCCTTTCTGCCAAAGTTCCCTGAGGTACTAACTCAACTTCCAGTTCTCCTGCATTCATTTGATTTCCTGTTTCCTTATTGGTTCCTATGTGGGAAGCGATGAGCTTTTTAACTTGCTTGTTTACAATAAGCTTTCCTATACCTATATCCGGGAAAGATGTGTCATTAGCTATAAGAGTTAAATCCTTAACGCCTTTTTCAACCATCGCATCGATGAGTTTAGTTGGATTTTTGCATCCCAGGAAGCCTCCGATCATGATGGTCATGCCGTCATGAATCATATCTACAGCTTCTTTTACAGAAATAACCTTATTTTTTTTCACTTCGATACCTCCCATTGCAACCTATCTTTTAACAATCAGAGCTGTACCTTGGCCGCCACCTATGCAGAGGGTTGCCAAACCTGTCTTAGCATCTCTCTTTATCATTTCATGGATGAGTGTAACCAGTATTCTTGTTCCGGAACATCCGATAGGATGACCTAAAGCTATTGCTCCACCGTTAACATTTGTCTTTTCAGGATCCAAGCCCAATCCCTTCATTACTGCCAATGCCTGAGCGGCGAAAGCCTCGTTAGCTTCCACAAGGTCGATATCTTCAATGGTCATATTTGCTTTTGCCAAAGCTTTCTGAGATGCAGGTACAGGTCCGTATCCCATTATCTT
>DUSG01000073.1 GCA_012842725.1 Clostridiales bacterium | reverse complement strand
TTTTATAATTATCAGCACGGTTTCTATCAGAAACATAATATCATATATTTTCATTAAACCATATATTTACTCATAAATGATTAAGAAAGGCTCCCATTGAAAGCCTTTCGCGAAACCATTGATATAAGTTCTGAGAATGAAATGCACAGGAAACATTACTTTGTTATTTGCTATATATCTAACCACCCAGATAGGCTTTTTTAACAACATCATTATTACGAAGACTATCTACTGTGCCTTCCAGTATTATATTACCCGTTTCAAGAACATAGCCTCTATGAGAAATCTTCAGTGCTTTATTGGCATTCTGTTCTATGACCATCACTGTTATACCCTGATCATTAAGCTCCTTTATGACCTTGAAACACAAATTAACCATGATTGGCATCAAACCCATTGAAACTTCATCAATAAGCAAGAGACGAGGTTCCATTACCAATGCTCTTCCTATGGCAAGCATCTGCTGCTCGCCGCCGCTCATGGTACGAGCAAGTTGTTTCTTTCGTTCTTCCAGTCTTGGGAATAACTCATATACTCTTTTGATGTTTTGCTGTATCCTTTTTGGATCCTTTAAACTGTAGCAACCTACCATAAGATTTTCCTCAACAGTTAAGTTTCCAAAGACACGCCTGCCTTCAGGCACATAACCTACACCCATTTCTGCACGTTTCCAAGCCGGCATACCCAGTACATCTTTTCCATCTATCAAAACTTGGCCTGCCTTAGCATCTTTTAAACCCATAATGGTTTTTATCAGTGTAGTCTTACCTGCGCCATTGGGGCCTATAACACTTACAAGTTCTCCCTTTTTTACTTCCAGATTAACTTTTTTCAGGACTTCCATCTGTCCATATGCAACTTCCAAATCTACAACTTTTAGCATTAATCCTCATCCTCCTCTCCCAGGTATGCCTCAATTACCTTTTTGTCGTTCTGTACTTTTTCAGGTGTGCCTTCAGCTATCTTCTGTCCATAGTTTAAAACAATTATTCTGTCGCATACCTTCATGGTGATTGGAAGATTATGTTCTATCAAAACTATTGTTTTCCCTTGCTCCTTTAACTTGAGAACCAACTCGGTAATTTCATTTATTGCAAAGTTAGAAAGTCCAGCGCAGGGTTCATCCAGCATTAACAACTGTGGTTCTGTAGCCAAAGCTCTTGCTATTTCCAAACGGCGCAAATAACCAAGGCTGACTTCCCTTGCCTTTTTATGTTCTATTTCGCTAAGTCCTACTAACTCTAATATATCATGCACTTTCTCCAATACTTCTTTGGTGTGGCTTTTCTTAAAAAAGGAACGTATTCCCGTATATTCATGAATTCCTGACGCAGCCACAACATTGTCCAGTATTGTAAGATCATATAAAGGTTTGCTTATCTGGAAGGTTCTGGCTATACCTTTACGGGCCATCTCATAAGGCGGAGAACCCTGAACTTCCTGACCATTCAATATAATCTTACCATCTGTAGGTTTATATACTCCACATATCACATTAAACAATGTGGTTTTACCTGCACCGTTTGGCCCTATAATGCCAAGTGTCTCATGCTCGTATATGGACATATCAAGATTATCTATAGCTTTCAGACCTCCGAAATACATTTTGAGGCCTTCTATTCTTACTATTTCACGCATTGGATTCACCGCCTTTTCTCTTGAGCAGTGGAATTATATATTTTTCAATCTTATTCATAACAAAACTGTTTTCTCCCAATAATCCCTGTGGTTGAAAACGCATCATCAATACGATGACTCCACCATACAAAATCATTCGGTAATCGTCTGCAAATCTCAGAAGTTCAGGTGCTGCACCCAACAGAATAGCACCTACCAATGGACCTCTTATGGTTCCGACACCGCCTACAACAACCATAGATAATATGCTTATGGATACGACAAAAGCAAAGCTGCTGGAGAATATAAATGTCATGCGGTGCGCATATATTCCGCCAGTAAGACCGGCAATGGATGTACCGATTATGAATGCAAGTATTTTATATTGGCTGGTATTAACACCAAAAGATTGAGCCGCACCTTCATCACCGCGCAAACTGGCCAATGCCAAACCAAACCAGGACCTGTTCATTTTCCTTATCAGCATACATACCAGAAGAATAAGAATTAAGAGTATTATTAGAAAATGTATTGCAGTTGCTCTCTTTCCAAACAAAATAAGAGGTTTTACTGCCATTCCTAAAGAACCACCGAAAAGCTTCATATTCTGGAACATTGCAACCAATACGAAATTGATACCTATAGTAGTTATGGCAAGAAAATCATCACGCAAGCGGAGACTGATTACACCAATTATAGCTCCTAGCGTACCAGAAATCACCAAAGCCACAAGCAATGCCAGCCAGAAATTGACGCCTTTATTTGTCAGGATGGCAGCCGTATAGGCACCGATTCCAAAAAAAGCAGCATGTCCCATCATCGACTGTCCGGCATATCCGATAATTATATTCAGGCTCAGTGCCAACAGAGAAAATACTGCTATATTGACTGCAACAGTTATCAAATAATTACCCATTCATACCACCATCCTTACTTATATCTTATTAGTCTTGCTTATTAAACCGGATGGCTTGATAAGCAATACCAGAATTAAAGCTACAAAAGCAACAGAGTCTTTGGGAATGAAAGTGAGATTATATGCAGACAACATCGTTTCCACCAAACCTATAAAAAGTCCAGCAATTACAGTTCCTACCGGGCTTCCCAGTCCACCTAGAACGATTATGGAAAGCATTTTGTATGACGGAACCTCTCCTAATGCAGGTGTAATTGAGTTATAAAGTATACCTACCATGATACCAGCTGCTGCAGCAAAACCATAGCCAAGTATATAACTTAAAGCCATGGCTGAATTGGTATTTATACCTACCGCTTTTGCAATATCTGCATCCTCAGCCGTAGCACGCCAGGCTAAACCAAGTTTGGTTTTGTTCAAAACTAACCACAATACTGTAAACAGCAGGGCAGTTAAAACAATTATAAGTATCCAGGCAGGTACAATAGTCAGCTTACCTATATTGATAACATCTACTCCGAAATCTACATTATATGCTTTTGTTCCAGGTCCGGCAATCAAACGTGCCAAATCGCCTGTTAGTGTAAAAAGTCCTACACTTGCAACCAGCGGTACAATAGGTAGTATTCTAGGTTTACTTAAAATCGGTGCATAAATAAATCTATGGATTAACACACCAATCAGACCTGTTATAATCATTGAAAGAACAAATGCAAGGACAAGATTTTCTGTTTTTAAATAAATATACCAGCCAAAATAGGCGCCAGCTACATATGCTCCGGCATTGGCAATGTCCAAAATCCTGAGTATGCCATATATAAGAGTTGCGCCCATAGCAGTCAGAGCATATACGCTGCCGATCATAATACCATTGAGTATCTGCTGTAATAACATAGAGCCACCTCTTTATTAATAAAATCCATAAATAGCCGGAGGCGCTGCCTATCTTATGTTCCTTAACCATTAAGCAGCGTCTCCGGAAACCTTAAGTTTTGGCATTCATTTCATAGCACTTCATAACTATTATTACTATTATTCATCTGGAGTGATAATATTCAAATCAGTAATTTCACCAAAGTAATGGAATTGTCCATTTTCTACTCTCTGAATCTGTACAGGCTTTACAGCTTCTCCTCTATTAGTGTATCTTATCAGATTACCAGTAACAGTGTAGAAATCAGTCATAGACGCTATAGCATCTCTCATAGCTACAGGATCAGTTCCAACTCTTCTTATAGCTTCAAATAATACCTGGAATGCATCAAAAGTAGATGCACCAACCATATCTGGTTCTAGATTATATTCTTCTCTGTAGCGTTTGATATACTGTTGTACTGTTTCATTTTTGTCATCACGGTTCATGTTAGTAGTAATGTATACGCCTTCTGCATGATCACCTGCTGTAAGCAAGAACTGCCATGAATCTGCGCCTTCAGTTCCGAGAATCGGCACATCTAAACCCTGCAATCTGCACTGTTTAACAACTTCTGCTGCATGTGCATAGTAGTTGGCTGTGTAAATGAGGTCTGGTTTTACTTTCTCCTTTAGCTTAGTGATTATAGGAGTGAATTCATTGTCAGATATAGCAACTTTGTCATATGAAACAATTTCGGCACCGTTTGCTTCAGCATGAGCTTTGAAACTATCACCAAGTTCTGTTCCGAAATCAAGGTCTACAGCTATGATTGCTATTCTCTTGGCGCCTAATGTCTTAACTGCAAATTCAGCTCCGGCTCTTCCCTGAACTTTTCCTGGGAATGATTGTGAGAAGATGAAATCACCGGCGTTTACAACATCAGGATGTATAGCGTATGCAGAAACCATTACCATACCTGCATTTTGAATTATCGGAGCTGCAACACGTGTAGGTCCGCTGTAGCTACCGCTTACTACTGCGACAACTCCGTCTTTTGTAGTAAGCTTTTCAGCTATACTTACTGCTTGTGTTGTATCAAGACCATCATCATAGCTTACAAGCTCTACTTTTCGACCATTGATTCCGCCAGCTTCATTGATAAGTTTAACTGCCAGCTTAGCTGAGTTTTCTGCAGAAAGTCCATCCGCAGAAGCAGCTGGAGATGTTATAGGTGCAAAAAAACCTATTTTTATTGGTTCAGTGCTGGCAGGTTGTTCTTTACCACCAGGTTCATTAGGTTCTGCCGGTGCATTACCAGAAGAACATGCCGTGAAAGTGAAAATCATCACAAATGAGAGCAATAAGGCTAATAGTTTTTTCATATTTTCCCCTCCATTTTTTTAATTTTGTTGTCACAAGCATTGATATACTTATGACTTATATTGCCTTTATATTACTTGCTTGCGCAAGTATTTCAGCCTATTCCTTCTCTCCAGACTAATTATTAATTGATACTGTAATCAGTTTGCCATTATTGCGTATTTAATATACAACTTGCATACATGTGATATTTTGTAATAATTTAGAATTATCATGCATTATACCTATCCATAAACATTTTGAGTATATCTAATTGATATTCATCATTACTTGACTCTAAATATTTGATTCCTTTTTCACAGTAAGTAAGCATATCTTGCCTTAGGTATTCATCAAAAACCTTTCTTAATTGCTTATTACTCTCCATTTTATATCTAATCTCAGCCATTATTCTGAATATAAGCCCAATTTCATAAGGGTTCTTAATCATCCTCGAATATTCATCTGCCCTTTTTAAACTTTCCAATGCTTTTTTATAATAACCCTCATTTATGAAAATGAGAGTCATATATCCCTCCGCTATGCTTCTGCCCCACATGGAGTCACTCTTATTGTATACCTGTATAGCTCTTAGGAAGTAGTCTTTAGCTCGTATATAATCTCCTGCATCATAAGCTGCTTGTCCTGCTCTTGTACAGAAAATTGCCAAACTGCTACCCTCTATCTTGTTTTCGCATAAGGATATAGCTTTATCATAGTATTTCAAAGAGCTTTGAAATTTCATATTGTACCTTCTTATATCTCCAATATAGCTGTATGCTGCAGCTATATGCATGCAATATCTTTCTTTTGAATCATCAATTGAAAGAAATTTATTAATACACTGTTTAAGCAACTCCTCAGCATATGCATATTCTTTATTCATAATTTTATAAAGCCCGTATAATCTTAAGAACATTCCTACATCTTCATTTAAACCATGCTCTTTTGCCATATTCAATCCTATTTCAATATTATCTTTCATAGCTTGCATGTCTCTTGTCTGTATCCCGTAGTAAATCAATTGTCTATATCCTTTAAGGGCATAGTTTATATCTCCTATACGAAGGGATTTATCAATCATCTCTTTTATCAGTTCAATACCTTTCTCATATTGTCCTTGTCTGATAAAATACCTCCCCTTCATATGATAAAAGGCTATTTCCAATTTTGCTGTTTCTTCAGTATAAGGATTTGTTTCCATAAGCTTTGAAAAGTGCTCTTCTATGTTTTTTATATATTTATAGCTTTCATCATTACTGAGACTTGGACTACTGACATATTTTCCGCCGTTTTCATATAATATTGGAAAAAGCTCATGATTGATATCGAGATAGAAATTTGCCAATTTTATATTATATTTCAATGCTGATTCCAAATCGCCGCAGTTTGAAAAATGGTAAATCAATTTGGGGTACAGAGCTATATCCCTGTTATCCCCTGTAAGATAGCTCTCATATATTCTTCCTATCCTGTTATGCAAAATCTGCCTGCGGCTCATTGACTGCATATTATATATAAATTCCCTTAGTTTTTGATGGGTAAACATTACTGATGAAACCAGTTTATTGTTGGAATCTTTTATTATAAATCTTTTCATCAAATCATCAAGAATATCCAGGAGCTTTAATTTATCCATTCCGCTAATTTCTGCGAGAATATCTACAGGGATGTAATCGAAAAATACAGAGGCTATGTTCAGTATTTTAAATCCGTCTTCACTTACCCCAATAAATCTGCTTTTTAATATATCGTTCATTCTTGTGGACATCATGTCCATTTCCCTGTTTTCACGCAAAGAATTTATATACTCAACTATAAAAAAGGTATTACCCTCTGTTTCCTGATATATTTTCTCATACATGTCATCATTTAAGCTGTGATTTGGAAGTGCTTTTCTGGTAAAATCAA
>DUSG01000072.1 GCA_012842725.1 Clostridiales bacterium | reverse complement strand
TTACCCAAACCATTCACCTCCTAATTATATAGGTGTTATCCACCTCTATTATCATAATATCTTTTGATTCCTAAATTGTTACTGCTCTTATAAAAAAATGAATTGAAATTGAAACATGGATTTAGGATATTGTTTTATAGCTATTGAAGTATGATTATGTTGACATGTATCTCTATTAAATTTATAATTGAAGAAAAAGAATAAGTTTTTTTGGTGCCTTGGGAAGATAAAAATACCCAGGTTAAAAGGGAAAGCAGTTAGAATCTGCTGCAGCCCCCGCTACTGTGATTGGTGATGAAATCCAATATAGCCATTGGGAAACCGAGAAGGCTGGAGAGTAAGATGAACCATAAGCCAGGAAACCTGCCAAAAAAAGCTATTTCAACCTTCGGAGGGAGGGGATGATTAGGTATTGAGTATTCCCACACTTCAGGTGTGGTTTTTTATTTTTAATGAATTTATTAAGTACAAAGTGCGGAAGGAATGATTAATAGTGTTGGAACTTAATATAATACTGGATGGTATAAAAGGTGCAGATGAAGAAAGCAAGGTTAAAGCTAAAAATAAGCTTGATAATCTGGCAAAACCTTTAGGAAGTTTGGGTTATCTTGAAGAGATAGCTATAAAGCTTTCAGGTATTACCGGAAAGATTCATAATCCTATGAAGAAAAAGCAGATTATAGTAATGTGTTCCGATAATGGAGTGGTAGAAGAAGGGGTCAGCTGTTGTCCACAGAAAATAACAGCAATTCAAACAATAAATATGATAAGGGGCATTACAGGTGTTGGTGTATTGGCAAGACATGCAGGTGCGGAATTAAAAGTAGTGGATATTGGTATAAATGATGACATAGATTATCCGGGTCTTATAAAGAGAAAAATACGCAAAGGAACTTGGAATATTTCCAAAGGTCCGGCCATGACGCGGGAAGAAGCAATAAGATCTATTGAAATAGGAATTGAAATGATAGAAGAAGCAGTAAAAGAAGGGATACAGGTTGTGGGCACAGGAGAAATGGGCATAGGCAATACCAGTACCAGCAGTGCAATAATAATGGCATTTACCGGCATGGATGCGGATTTGGTTGTGGGGAAAGGTGCCGGACTTACAGAAGAAGCTTATGAGAATAAAAAGAGAGTTATTAAAAAAGCTTTGGAGATAAACAAACCGGACAGAAATGATCCTATTGATGTTTTAGCTAAGGTTGGAGGTTTTGATATTGGTGGTATGGCAGGCTGCTTTATAGGCGCTGCATATCATAGACTACCCATTCTTATAGATGGTTTAATATCAGGAGCAGCAGCTTTGTTAGCCTACAGACTGAATCCGTTAGTACGAGATTATATGTTTGCCACTCATTGCTCTGCTGAACCTGGCTACAAAATATTAATGGAAGAATTGAAGCTTAGGCCTATGCTTAATTTAGATATGAGACTGGGTGAAGGAAGCGGCTGTGCTATTTCATTTAATATACTGGAAGCTGCTGATGAAATAATAACTAAAATGGCTACTTTTGATGAAGCATCCATCTTCAATGATTTTCTGATAGATATAAGGCAGGGATAGAAATGGGTAAATGTATTTTGGTGACAGGAGGAGCCAGAAGCGGTAAGAGCTCCTTTTCAGAGAATAAGGCAAACAGCTATGGAGATAAAGTAGTTTATGTAGCTACTGCAGTACCCTTTGATGATGAAATGAAAGACAGGATAAAAAAACATAAAGAATCCAGAAATACAAAATGGTTGACTGTGGAGACTTATAAGAATATTGATGAAACCATATATAAATATGGACAAGACTATAAGTGTTTTTTGATTGACTGCATAACAGTTATGATAACTAACCAATTGATGGAGTTCTTTAATTATGATGTGGAAAACATCGATATTGACGATTATGATAAGGCTGAAAATCATATTAAAGACCAGATTACAAGGATGATGAATGCTATAGAGGAATCAAATGCTGATGCAATATTGGTAACAAATGAAGTAGGATGGGGTATAGTGCCTGATAACCCCATATCAAGACTTTTTCGAGATATTTCAGGGAGGATAAACCAGATTATTGCCAAAAAGGCTGAAGAGGTATATCTGACTGTATCAGGTATACCCGTGAGGATAAAGTGATATTATGAAAAGATTGGTTTTAATGATTCAGTTTTTTACAAGAATTCCCATCAAAATAAATATGAATGTAGAGAATGAGGACTTTTCAAAAGGCATGGTGTATTTACCATTTGTCGGTTTGATAATAGGATTATTCAATTTTGGCATATACCATGTAGCCCAAAATTATTTTGGACAGGTTATGGCACCGATTATGTGTCTTGCGGCAAATATATTTATTACAGGCGGTATACATATTGACGGACTTGCAGATACATGTGACGGTATATTCTCCGCAAGAGATAAGGAAAAAATTCTGGAGATAATGAAAGACAGCAGAATAGGTACAAATGGAACCATTGCCATAGTCTTGGATTTTATATTCAGATTGGGTTTATTATTTTCTACACCGAGTAAGGTAATAGGATTTATTGTAATCCTGGCACCTGTTGCTGCTAAAATTCTTATTCTCCTACTAATTGGTCTTTCAAGATATGCCAGAACTCAAGGTGGCATGGGAAGCTTGTTTTATTCCCAAATGTCTGTAAAAAGGCTTATCATAGGTATCTTATCTGGTATATTTATGATTTTGGTTATAGGCTCGTTAAAGGCTTTATTGGCATTGATGGGCAGCCTTATTGTCATTCTGTTATACAGAAAAATGGTGATAGATAAGATAGACGGTATGACAGGAGACACGTTGGGAGCTGCCAATGAGCTGACGGAGATATGTTTCATGATTTTTATATGTGTATTGGAAAGGAATATATTCTGATGCTTAAGTTATACCTTATAAGGCATGGAGAAACAGATTTAAATAAACCGGGAATATTTTTCGGAAATAAGGATGTGGGGTTAAATCAAATCGGTAAAAAACAATCTGAAGAACTGGAAAAAGCTATGGATAATATTGAGTTGGATGTAATCATTTCCAGTCCCTTAAGGAGATGCATAGAAACCGCTAAGGGAATAGCTTCAAGAAAAGGACTGGTAATAAATGTTTTTGATGAACTGAGAGAAATGGATTTTGGCCTATGGGAAGGATACCATTATGATGATGTAGCAAGGCTTTATCCCGATGAATGGAAGAAGGGGATGGAGGACTGGAGAAGCATGCATCCTACCAATGGAGAATGCTTTAAGGATTTTTACTCCAGGGTTTGTAATGCTATTAGAACAATAATAGAATCATATGATGGTAAAAATGTTGCATTGATAACCCACGTAGGATGTATGAGAGTGATAGTTTCTGATTTGCTGGGACTTAAAGAGGAAGGATTTTGGAATTTTTATTTTGAACATGGAAAGTACAGCCTTTTGGAAATAGAAGAAGGGCATTGTACTATTAGAAAAATAAACTGTTTATAGCAGTTGTATTAATCAAATAAAGAAAAACATGGACAGGGAGAGAAAATATGAAATCGAAGTCAATTATGATACAGGGCACAGGTTCATCTGTGGGGAAAAGCATTATATGTGCTGCACTGTGCAGAATATTTACCCAGGATGGATATAATGTAAATCCGTTTAAGTCTCAAAATATGTCTTCGATTTTTCATGTATCAGAAGATGGCTATAAAATTGCAATAGCTCAGGCTTTGCAGGCATATGCGTGCAAAAAGAAACCATCTCCTGTTATGAACCCTGTTTTATTGATACCAACAGCAGATAATAAATCTCAGGTTATATTGTTAGGGGAATTTTACAAAGAGATGGAGTCGGTAGAATATTTCTCATTCAAACCTCAACTTAAGGAGAAAATAACCTCTGTTTATCAAAAAATATCCGAGGAAAGTGATATTGTAGTTATTGAAGGAGCAGGAAGTCCTGCGGAGATCAATCTGAAAACAGAAGATTTCGTCAATATGGGTATGGCAAAAATAGCAAATGCTCCTGTTATCCTTGTAGGGGATATAGACAAGGGAGGAGTATTTGCATCTATGGCAGGGACAATGCTGCTTCTAGATGAAGAGGAAAGGAAAAGGGTTAAAGGAGTCATTATAAACAAGTTTAGAGGTAGTTATAAATTATTGGAACCTGGGTTGAGGATGCTTGAGGATATTATAAAAGTACCCGTTCTCGGAGTGGTTCCATATATGCAGCATAATCTGCCTGAGGAAGACAGCTTAGGGGATAGGTCTTCACATTTGCTAGTTGAAAACATAGATGATGAAGAACAATTGGATATGATTGCAGATACAGTAAGAAACAGCTTGAATATGGATAAAATATACGAAATTATGGAGGAACAAATAAATGCTTCTGATATGGATTGCTAACATGATGGATCTCATCTTTGGCGATCCGTATAATATTCCTCATCCCGTAAGATTGATAGGTTCATATATAAATCTGTTTGAAAAGATTGTAAGAAAGATATGCAAAAGCGGCAAGGCTTTAAGAGTAGCAGGAATAATGCTGACTATTTCAACTGTATTGATTAGTTATGGTCTGGTATATATTATACTGGGATTTTTCGCGAAAATTAATCAATGGTTTAGCTTTATGATAAGTGTAATACTGATGTACTACTGTCTGGCAGGCAGATGCCTGCATAAAGAAGCATACAAGATTATGAGTGTTTTAATCAAAAATGATTTACCTGAAGCTAGAAAGCTGTTGTCATATATTGTGGGCAGAGATACAGAAAGTCTTGATGAAGAGGAAATAAGCAGAGCCGTTATAGAGACAGTATCAGAAAATACAAGCGATGGAATCATCGCTCCTCTTTTTTATATGTTCATTGGAGGAGTCCCTTTAGTTATGGCTTATAAAGCCATAAACACTTTGGATTCTATGGTGGGATACAGAAATGAGAAGTATATGGATTTTGGATGGGCTTCAGCGAAAATAGACGATATTGCCAATTACATACCTGCCCGATTAACAGCACTTTTTATGATATCAGGAGCTTTCATACTAGGAATGGATTATAAGAATTCTTTGAAGATTGTTTTGAGGGACAGTAGAAAACATTTAAGCCCCAACAGCGGTTATCCAGAGGCAGCAGCCGCAGGGGCTTTGGGTATAATGTTGGGAGGAGCCAATTATTACTTTGGTAAGCTTGTTGTTAAGCCCACCATCGGTGTAAAAGAAAAAACCATAGAGGTAAAGGATATAAAAAAAGTGGTAAAACTCATGTATGCTTCTTGGTTTATTGCATTAATATTCTTTTCAGTTACGGTATACCTTCTAAGGGGGATATAGTATATGAATTTTCATGGTGGAAATATATATGATTACAATAATATAAAATACGATTTCAGTGCAAATATAAATCCTGCGGGAGTTCCCCAGAGTTTTAAAAAAGCATTAACTGATAATATTGACATGTTTGCCAGATATCCTGACATAGAGTATAGGGATTTGATACGAAACATAAAAGATTATTTGGTATTGGATGATTATGCTTATGTGATGCCGGGGAATGGGGCTGTAGACCTTATATATTCTATTATGGAAAGCCTTGATTGTAAAAGGCTTTTTACGATGGCTCCTACCTTTTCAGAATACAAAAAGGCAGCTATTATATCTGGTATACCGTATGAAGAAATATTCTGCTACGACAATGATTTTTCCAAATTAAATATTGATTTGTTTTTAAATAAAGTAAGAGATGGATCAATAGTGATTTTATGCAACCCAAACAATCCGACAGGTTTTTTGATTGATATACCCACTCTTGTTTACATAGCAACTGAACTAAATAAAAAGAATTGCGTTTTGATAATTGATGAAGCGTTTATTGAATTTACAGATGATTATCCCTTTAGTTCATTTTTGACAAAACTTTACGACTTTCAGAATGCAGTTTTGATAAGGGCCGCCACAAAGTTTTTCGGTATGCCTGGAATAAGGCTTGGATATGCAGTTACTTATAACAGAAATATATATGAGAAAGTAAAAAAGAACCAGCAACCGTGGTGTATCAATTCTTCAGCAGTAATTGCTGGTAGTTGCATATTTAAGGATATAGATTATATATCAAGATCCCGTAAATGGATAAAAGAAGAGAGGAAGTTTCTATACGAAGAATTATCTAAACTAAAAGGTGTGAAAGTATATCCATCAAAAGCTAATTTCCACCTTCTTAAGATTACCAAAGAAGATATGAACGCTTATAATCTTAGAGATAAGCTGGTCAAACAAGGAATTTTGATAAGAACTCCTGATGGCTTCTCCTATTTGGCAGATAAACACTTTCGACTTGCCGTTTTAGACAGATATGCTAATGCATTTTTGCTATCTGTTCTGAACAAGGTTTTATGTAGCACTTATAACACTCCAAGAATACTATGATAATATCATAGTATTCGGGAGTGATGTTAATGTCAATTACTTTGGCTCATTGGATTTACTGCATAATGGTTCTGGTCATACTGGGTTTCATGTTGGCTAGAAAAGAAACTATCATTCCATGTATTGTGGGAGTATTCCTTATTGGATTGGTGGCTAAAGGTTCCATTAGCGGCGCTACAAGGGCCATATTTGATTCATTTATCGTTGCAGGAATCGAGTTGATAAGTGTCATAATGATTATTTCGGTTATCGTTGCTATGGCCAGATTGTTGGAAGAAATAGGTGCAAATTATTTAATGGCAGCTCCCATAGCAAAGATAGTTAAGAGTCCTGATGCAGCCTTTTTCATGATAGGTATTGTAATGCTTCTGGTCTCCTGGTTTTTCTGGCCTTCACCTGCAACAGCCATGATTGGAGCTGTTTTGCTTCCTGTAGCAATAAGAGTTGGCTTGCCGGTTATAGGTTTTGCT
>DUSG01000071.1 GCA_012842725.1 Clostridiales bacterium | reverse complement strand
TTTTTTCTCTATTATTGTTGTTACATTACACATACGTTGTGGGCTGTCACAATCATTACATTTCTCTGTTATTGCACAAGGAGTTTTGAGATTTAATCTTCTGGCATTTTTGTAAGCATTATCTTTAATCCTCTTTATAGCTCCATCAACATCATCTACAAGCTTATTTATACCGCATACTACATATACCTTTTTTGGTCCAAATACCATAGCTGAAACTCTATTCCCCGTACCGTCTATATTAACCAATTGTCCCTTTTCGGTCAATGCATTGGTACTTGTTAGATATACATCCGCAGTTGAAGCATTTCTTCTTGCATTATCCATACCCTCTGGTGTAGTTTCTAACCAATGAAAATACACTGTATTTCCTCTCTGTAACAATGCATCCGGCAATCCTAATTCTTTTATTGTCATACTTCCCCCAATGCCTACTTTGTCTGTCACGCTGATTTCTTCCAACAGGGTTTTAGCAGCGCTTTTTGAGTCTTCGAAATACCTTGCTTTAAATCCATTTTTTTTAAGAGCTTTCAAAGTATTCTCAATTTTCTGATTCATGAAAACCCTCCTCTCATATATCCATGATTATTTTATCATAAGATTTATATGCTGTCCAAAAATAAAAAACCTCTATAAAAAATTGGTAAAACAATTTTTAAAGAGGTTTTTTATTACAGTTATTCTTCTACTTCTTCACTTACATCTTCAACAATCTTATTTATTTGTTCCTTAAACTCTTCATCGTCTATGACAAAAAAGGACAGACCCTGTATATTCTTTGCTTTTCCTGGGGCTGTAAGAAAGTATATATTCTCCGAATTGATATTTTTAGCTTTTTTCACAAAATACATCATTTCATTAACTGTCATATTAGTTCTTACATATTCTTTGATAGGACCTTGCAGTTTCAAAAAACTTGAAACTATATTCCCTTTTAAAAGTTTTTCAATGCCCAGTTTGACAATTTGTTGCTGCATTCTGATTCTTCCAAGATCGCCGTCTTTATATCCTCCACCTTTGTTATTTTTTCTCCAGCGCAACAACTTTACAATATCTTCACCATTTTTTACTATTTGTCCTTTTTTAAAATGAATATGAAGATTATCAATTGGATCATCATAATTCATATCATTTGGTACTTCTACTTCAATTCCGCCAATACTATCAACAATAGCTTCTACAGCTTCATAGTCAAATTGTATATAATAATTAATATCCAAAGATGTAATATTTTCAACTGCTTTTACAAGACCTTCAGCCCCATCTGTTCCATATATGGCGTTTATTTTTTTTTGCGCCGTCTGATTATAACCTTTTCTTGGATAATAAGTATCCCTAGGTACTGAAATCATATGGACTTTATCATTTTCCATATCATAGCTTGCAATCATAATTGTATCTGAAAGATTATTTGCGACTCCCAAAATCAACACATTTACTCTCTTTTTTGGTATCTCTGAGTTTCCCAAGCTGCTCTCAATGCTTATGCTGTTTAAAAACAAATATACAATACCATAAAGTATGCCTAAAGTTATTATGAAACTGATTGAAAATATCTTAAAAAATTTCTTTTTCTTTGCCAATTTTTTACCCCCTAATATAGTAAAAGCAATTTTATCCTATTCTTATATAATCCTTTTTCCCTTTATCATTCTTTACTATGTAGATTCCTGCATAATTCAAGTTTTTATCTTTTATTAAAGTTGTTATATTTTCAAAATCAACTTCGTCAAACATGATTGCAAGGCCACAACTTGCAGCAATGTTTCTCGGCACAGGAAGAATAGTTATTTTCATGTTATTATCGCTGGCTGCTTTTTCAAAAGCCAATGCATGATGTGTCGAATTAAATGTAATAATATATTGATTTTCGTCCAATGTTATCACCTCTTGACGAATATATATTATACTCTTATTCTGCTCCATAATCAAATTATTGTTTTATAAATTGACTTAATAGGCTAATAGATATATTATTTCAGTAGTGATATGTTTGTACTGGGGGTTCTTTTTTATGGATTTTAAACAAATAGAAGCCTTTATACATGTAGTACGCCATAAAAGCTTTTCTAAAGCAGCAGATGCAATTTATTTAACACAGCCTACAATAAGTGCGCATATAAGTTCCTTAGAAAACGAACTTGGTATTAAGCTATTAGACAGATCTTCTAAAGTTATACATCCTACAAAAGCCGGTAAAATATTCTACGAGTATGCTGTAAATCTTGTAAATACAAGGGATGAAGCCATATTCTCCCTGAATAATTTCACTAACTGTTTATCAGGGAAAATACATATAGCTGCGTCCACT
>DUSG01000070.1 GCA_012842725.1 Clostridiales bacterium | reverse complement strand
TTATTTGTATACTTATGTAATTAACAACTTTTATTACTTGACAAATTCTCTTATTTAGCATATGCTTTTATATATATATTTTTTTCATAATTATATAACTGGAGGATCGATATGGTTGATATTACCAAGAAATTGAAAGAACATGGCTTCAAAGTTACTCCACAAAGATTAGCAATATATAATGTATTAAAAGACACAAATGAGCATCCATGTGCAGAAACAATTTACAATCAATTGCTCCCCATGTATCCAACCATGAGTCTTGCTACTGTATATAAGACTTTGGAAGTGTTTATAAATATAGGCTTGGTGCAAGAATTGGATTTGGGGGAAGGCAGCTCCAGATATGATGCCAATACTAAATATCATCCGCATATTTATTGCATAAAGTGCAGTAAAGTTGAAGATGTAAGCGATGATATGCTGTATGATCTGTTAGATGGTGTCAGGGAAAAGACAGGATATGATATAGTGAAGCAACAGTTATATTTTTATGGTTATTGTCCAAAATGTAAAAAATCACACTAGAATAAAACCCGGTTGGATTATATAATAATCTACCGGGTTTTTTATACATTATTGCAATAATGATTGATCAACAGCAATTCTGATTGCCTTTAAAAGCTTATTGATTACATAGGAGGATCTCTCTGTATCTTCAGCACTTATAACTTCCTGAGTTTTTATAATTCTGTCTATTATTTCAGCAGTCTCTCTTTCCAATTCCTTGTTTTCCGCTAAATATTCCTTAGGAAACTCCAATATCTTTATTTCTTCTATTCTGTTGTTTTTGATGGTAACTTCCACCTTTATGTTTCCTTTATCCGTTTTCTCATTGCCTATGTACTTACCATCCTTATACTGTAGATATATAAATGTATTAGCTGATGTTGAAGTTTCTTCCGTTCTTCCCATCAATCTTATTACACCAATAATAGCAAGTATGAGAACAAGGACAATCAAAACGTAGATAGCTAATCTTTTTTTAGTCAATAATATGATTTTATGTTTAATAAAAATCCCTCCCATCTAACTCTATCTCTTATATAAGTTATTATGGAAGGGACCAATATATGCATACTTTTTAGTCATATTGCATTTTAAACCAACGAGTTAGTCCATTTACCGCATCGATCGCCCCACATGGCAACAACTTTTCCGTCCATCTCAACCTTGATAACCTCGCAGGAGTTATCACAGCCTCCGCAAATAAAACTTGTAGGATTAAATTCCAATTCAGTGCATTCAAAGCCTCTGAAAATTGTGGATTTCCCACTTCTTTCAATGTACTCTTTCGCCAATATGGCAGCACCTATGGCTCCCATTACATTATAGTTTTCAGGTACAATAACTTTATGATTCAACTCCCTTTCAAAAGCAGCAACTATGCCTTTATTTGCAGCTACTCCGCCTTGAAATACATAGGGAGGTTCCAGTTTTTTCCCTCTCCCCAAATTGTTTATATAATTTCTGACCAACGCTTCACATAGACCATTGATAATCTCAGCCTTAGAAAAACCATACTGCTGTTTTGCTATCATGTCTGACTCCGCAAACACGGTGCATCTTCCTGCAATTCGGACGTTTTTCTTTGCTGTGAGTGCCAAGTCCCCAAACTCTTCAATAGGTATGCCCAGCCTTTCCGCCTGATGTTCCAAAAATGAGCCGGTGCCTGCCGCACATACAGTATTCATGGCAAAATCAGTTACCATTCCGTCTTTAAGGAAGATTATCTTTGAATCCTGTCCTCCTATTTCAAATATGGTTCGGGCACCCGGAACAAGACTTATAGTTGCTGTCGCGTGAGCAGTGATTTCATTTTTTATTACATCGGCTCCCACCATTATGCCTGTCAACTGCCTACCGCTTCCTGTAGTGCCCACTCCCAATACTTCAATATCTCCGTTTAATTCATCCTTAAGTTTCTTTAACCCCTGTCTAGCTGCTTCAATAGGCTGTCCATTGGTCCTCAAATACAGGGTTGACAAAATATTGTAATCTGCATCCAAAGCAACTATATCGGTACTGACCGAACCGACATCAATACCTATATACACCTTATTCATACGTTTCCTCCATCATGCAGTTTTTGTTATTTTAACATTTCTAACAAGATCCATGAATGCTTCCAAACGAGTCAAGACATTGGCCGCTCCTGTCTGTTCATCTATTGACAAACTGATAACAGGAATATTGTAATCCTTGCTTATTGACGGTATTATACTCTGGCTTATCAACTCAGGAAGACACGCAAAGGGCATAAGATGAACAATTCCGTCGAAACCTCTTTCTGCGAAATTTACTATATAACCGACAGTCTGCTTAGCGTGGCCTCCTATTATCTCCTGGATGTATTTTTCACCTTTTTTCAATATTTTCAGTTCGTGTTCCTTGGCTGCGGCTCCGGGTTTAAGATGAAAATCTATCCATTCAGATATGTACTGAGACCTTTCAACTTCAGCTCCCATGCCTCCCAAGGTTTCTTCTATTCTCAGATTTATCGACTGTTCCATAACGACATATATTTCTCCCACTATACCTATGCGAATTCTTTCAGAATCCGGAACGGGTCTCAAGGTTATTCCGTCAAGGAGTTGATGGCTTTCTTTTTCTGCTCTTTCAACATCCTCTACTGTCTGCACTTTATCAAACTTTTCCTTGATTGCCTGCCATGCTTTGGTGCAATCCCCTTTGTTAATTTCATAAGCCCTTATTCTGCCTATCCTTTTTTCTATGCCATCCAGAGCTTTTGCCATGGCATAAACCGTCTTTATGGCTCTCCATACTGTTCTCCAGGGCTTGCCATTCTTAACCCGTAACACCTTATTAATTGTTCCCATAATATCTCGTTTATAATCATCAAACACTATAATATCTACGTCATAGCCCATTTTTTTTAATATTTTTTTGTGAATCTCACCATAAAAACCTGCTCTGCAAGGCCCGTGGCCTCCAGATGTCACCAGGGTTTCTGCTCCCATTTCCAAAGCTTCTATATAACTGCCCAGCACAACTTTCAATGGAAAGCAGGCAAACTCGGGACTGTATTTGACTCCCAAATCTATAGTCCTTTGTGTAGGCTCAGGAGGCTCTACAACTTCATGTCCCAGAAGTTCTAACAGTTTCTTGTAAATCACTGTGGTTCCCATGTAAGGAAAAGCTACTTTCATCTATTAGGCCTCCTTTATACATTTAGTCTTTTTTCTGTATATCATATCTACAAACGCTTCAATTCTTGTTTGCAGATGATTTTCACCGGTATGCTCGTCTACCCTGATAGTCATAAAAGGCTTTCCATATTCTTCTGAATCTATTTCCATCAGTTTGCCTATTAATGAATCAGGGCCGCAGCCGAAGGCCGTAACATGAATTATGCCGTCAATTCCTTCATCCTTAAGAAATCTGTAACCTGCTCCCAGCAGTTTATTTGAAAATGTCCAGAAAAGCCTTTTTTTCATATGATCCAGCTCTCTGTCCAACATGGTTTCATCCATCATCTCGAAAGTCATCACTTTGACTCCCATATTTCTTAGTCTGTCCACTATCCCCATGCTTACCAAATCATCATATACATCATATACATAACCCATCAAACCTATTGTTACACCGATATCTTCGGCTTGCTTTTCAGGGAGTTTTCCTTCCAGAACATATTCCATCGCTTCTAAAGCTGTATAACCTTTTTTTGAAAAACTTCTGAATTTATTCCATACTTTTCTGGCCCCACTAAGAGATTCCCTAACATCCTTATCAGTTACTCCCAATGTTTTTCCCATATCATAATAGAGTTTTTCATCCGATATATCATCAGACAATGATTTAATATTCGGAAACAGCACTTTCTCCTTAGCGCCAGGTAGACTGTATCTTACCATATCCGGAAGCCCCATAAATTTAGGGCAAAAAAATTGACCTTTTCTAATGCTCATCATTCTGGGCAAAAATATGTAATCTACACCGGCTTCCAATAATTCAAGAACATGACCGTTAAGTATCTTTATGGGAACACATATCTCAGATACGGATGCCTTTATGCCCTTATCCAATAAATCTATAGTGGTTTTCCCTGAAATTACTACTTCGCATCCCAATTTTTCAAAAAATGTTTTCCAAAGAGGATAATAGTAGTAGTATAACAATGCTCTAGGGATTCCAATTCTCAAGATATGACCCCCTCATTGAGACATTATAAAATCCATCATATTCATTTTATACTTAAATAAGGAAAACTACAAACATCATTAAAGACCAAATTACAACAAATCATTTCAATTCTTGCAAAAAAAACAGCTGGCTCAT
>DUSG01000069.1 GCA_012842725.1 Clostridiales bacterium | reverse complement strand
TGGCAGAAAAGGTGGAAAAGGATAACATAGTAGAAAAAGCTGAGGCTGCCGGAGGATACCTGAACTTCTTTGTAAACAAGGAAGAATTCATAAAACAAGTTATCAATCAGGTAATACAGCAGGGAGATAAATACGGCAGCTCGGATGAAGGGGAAGGCAAGACGGTATTGGTGGAATTTTCATCACCTAATATAGCAAAACCTTTCCATATAGGGCATCTTGTAAATACCATAACAGGAAATGCAATCGAAAAGATATTCAAACACTTGGGCTATAATACTGTAAAGCTGAACCACATAGGTGACTATGGTACCCAATTCGGCAAGCTTATTTCTGCTTATAAGCGATGGGGTAATGATGAGGTTATAGAGAAAGACCCTATAAATGAATTGATGAACATATATGTAAAATTCCACGAAGAAGCAGAAAAGGATCCGTCTTTGGAAGACGAAGGAAGATATTACTTCAAGAAACTTGAAGAAGGAGATCCTGAAGCGGTAGCATTATGGGAAAAATTCAGGGAATTGAGCCTGAAGGAATTCAAGAAGCTCTATGATGACTTTAACATAGAATTTGACTCATACGCAGGCGAAAGTTTCTATACCGACAAAATGCCTGAGGTTATAGATATACTCAGGGAAAAGAATTTGCTCAAAGAGAGCAGTGGTGCCCAAATTGTTGATTTAGAACAATTCAATCTGCCTCCATGCATAATATTGAAATCTGACGGTGCAACCATATATGCTACAAGGGATTTGGCTGCAGCTATATACAGAAAACGAACCTATGATTTTTACAAATGCCTATATGTTGTAGGCAACACTCAAGCGCTTCATTTCAAGCAGGTTTTCTCCGTTTTGAAACTGGCAGGTTTTGATTGGGCAGATGACTGTGTACACATAGGTACTTCACTGGTTAAATTTGCAGACAGGAAATTATCCACCAGAAAAGGAGACGTAATATTTGCAAAGGAAGTTGTGGACGAAGCCGTAGAAAAAACCCTTGAAATAATAAACACCAAGAATCCGAATCTGGAAAATAAAGAGGACGTAGCTAAAAAGGTAGGTATGGGCGCTATAATATACACATTCCTGAAAAACAACATGGATAAAGATATAGTTTTCTCTTGGGAAGATATGCTCAACTTTGAAGGTGAATCAGGTCCCTATGTTATGTATAGCTATGTAAGAGGTAAGAGTATATTGAGGAAAGCGGAGAACATAGATATAAATCCTGATTTATCCAATCTCAAAACCGATGATGAATTCTATCTAGCAAAACATTTAAGCTTGTTTAAGGAAACCGTAAAACAGGCAGCCGAGAGATATGAACCTTTTGTAATAAACAGATATGTTACGGAACTGGCAAAAGTTTATAATAAATTTTACAATACTCATCCAATCTTAACAGCTGATAAGGAAGTAAGGGATGCAAGGTTGGCTTTGACTAAAGCTGTGACCATAGTATTGGCTACCGGCTTAGGTTTACTTGGGATACAGCCACCTGAAAACATGTAACAATATAATAAGGGGGCCAAAAATATGGGCAGGTTATTTGGAACTGACGGAGTGAGAGGAATTGCCAACAAGGATTTGAATTTTGAACTGGCATACAAGTTGGGAAGAGCAGGGGCATATGTTTTAGCCCAGGAAAATAAGCATAAACCCAGGATAGCAGTTGGCAAGGATACCAGAATATCCGGAGATATGCTGGAAGCAGCCTTGGTGGCAGGCATATGCTCCATGGGCGGAGAAGCAGTAATCTTAGGTGTACAGACTACACCTGCTGTAGCTTATCTTACCAGAATGATGAATTTAGACGCTGGGGTAGTTATTTCTGCTTCTCATAATCCTTTCGAGTATAATGGGATAAAGTTCTTTAACAGTGAAGGATATAAGCTATCTGATGAACTGGAAGACAAGATACAGGAAATTATAGAGACCAATATGGATTCTTTACCTAATCCTATTGGTGAAGGAGTAGGGAGAAAGATTGAAATTGAAAATCCTGTACATAAATACGTGGAGTTTTTAAAAAGCACCGTTGATGTTGATTTTGCCGGAATGAAAATAGCCTTAGACTGTGCAAACGGAGCTTCATATGAAGCGGCGCCGATGGTGTTAAAGGAATTGGGTGCTGAGGTTACGGTAATCAATGATAAACCTGACGGTATAAATATTAATAAGAATTGCGGTTCCACTCATACGGAAAGTTTGAGAAAATTGGTTGTTGATATTGGCGCTGATGTGGGATTGGCCTTTGACGGTGATGCAGACAGATTGATTGCCGTTGATGAAAATGGGGAAGAAGTTAACGGGGACCATATCATGGCAATCGTTGCTAAGCATATGAAGGCCAGTGGCAGACTCAATAAGGATACAGTGGTTTCAACAATAATGAGCAATATGGGTTTTGAAATAGCTTGCAACAGAGAAGGATGCAAAGTTGTAAGAACCAAAGTGGGGGACAGATATGTGCTGGAAGAAATGATGAAAAACGGCTATAATCTAGGAGGAGAACAATCAGGACATATTATTTTCCTGGATTACAGCACCACAGGAGACGGAATCATTACAGCTCTTCAACTGTTGTCCGTAGTGAAGAAAACAGGCAATAAGCTTTCGGAATTAAAGAGCGTAGTGAAAGAGCTTCCCCAAGTCCTTGTAAATGCGAAGGTTAAGAATGAATACAAGAATAAGTATATGGAAGATGAGGAAATAAAGTCTGCCATAAAAAGCATTGAAGAGGAAATGAAGGATGCAGGCAGAGTTGTTATAAGGCCTTCAGGTACAGAACCCTTGGTAAGGGTAATGATTGAAGGGGAAGATGGGGATAAAATACAGAGAATGGCTGAAGAATTAGCAGCATTGATTGAAAAGAAGTTTTCGTGATTCATATTTCTAAAAAATGAGAGGACTCCCTGTTATTGTGCTTGTATTTTATGTCTAAAAATATTACAATTTGTAATATAAAGATATAAAATGCAAAATTCGTAACAGGGGGTCTTTACAATTAAATCGAAATTTCGCAATAAAACAAAGAAAATATTTCTTTTTACATTTACCGTATCATTGGTTTTTATAATTCTTGCTTCGCTTTTCCAGGACAAGATTTTGAATACAATTGCTTCCAATCCTGCAAACGCTGATTCAGGCTATGTTTCTACGGATAAGGAAGAGCAAGAAGATGTGATGGAACCGAAAGAGAATAATAGCGATGGACATAATGATTATTCACTGTTAGATACTGTTTACACTGATGAAAATGGCAATAATATCATAAAAAATCCTGATGATATATTGGTTTTAGTTAATAAAGAAAGAAATCTCCCGTCTGATTATAAACCGCAGGATTTGGTTATACCAAATGTCAGATTTTCATTTAGCGGCGAGAGTGAGAAAAAATATATGAGAGAGGAAGCTGCAGAAGCTTTGGAACAATTATTCTCAGAAGCGGAAAAGCAAGGCATTGTGCTATATGCGGTTTCCGGGTACAGGTCTTACGAAAGGCAAAAAGCGCTATTTAATAATAAAGTGAATAAAGTTGGCGCCGAAGAAGCTAACAAACTGGTTGCCAAACCGGGTCAGAGCGAGCATCAAACTGGTTTAGCCATGGATGTTTCCAGCAAGAGTGCCAATTTTTTATTAGAAGTAAATTTTGGACAAACTGTTGAAGGAAGATGGCTGAAGGAAAATGCGCATAAATTTGGATTCATAATAAGATATCCAAAAGAAAAAACTGATGTTACCGGGTATAGCTATGAACCATGGCATATAAGGTATGTAGGCAAAGAAGCGGCCAGCGAGATTTATGAAAAGTTGATTACATTGGAAGAATATTTTGGCTTTCAATATAGTAAATAAATTATGGAATATAAAGATCGTACTTTTTACGGTACGATCTTTCTTTTTTAAAAATATTTTTTGTACAAGTGTTAACATTTTTGTACATGCACCAATATATTGTAGTGGGAGATAAATCAGAGGATTTATCTCACATAATAAAACAAATAATGAAAGGAGGGTTATTATGGCACCTAATAACAATGCTTTAGACAAGGATCTGAAACCTTTAACTGAAAAAGAATATGAAGAAGAGGAAGAGCAGAAAAATATCCAAAAACAGATAAATAGGCAAATAAACTACAATCCTTTAATTCAGAAGTTAGTTGTAAAGCAGGGACAGGGGCAAAAAGCAGAAAATGAAGCAGAAAGTAAAGTAGAGGCTAAAGCAATATCTGACGCTGAAGCTGAAAACGAAACTGAAGAGGAAAAACACGGAAGATATTATAGATAAAACAGGCAATAAATCAAAAAGATAGTAATTATATAGTGAAAGGGGGGCCAGTTAATGGTAAACATCAAAGATAATAAGTTGAATCTGGATGTAGCTGCGCAGATTAATAAGGATATAGATGTTGAAAAAGATATAGAGAAAGACAGCCAATTCAGCAAACAGAGGCAATTCAGCAAACAATTCAATTATAACTGGTTTGACCAGAAAATTATAGTAAAACAGGCACAGGGGCAAAAAGCAGAGAATGAAGCAGAAAGTGAAGCAGAAGCTGAAGCTAAATCTGGGGCAAATGCAGAAGCTAAAAGATAAAATCCGTTGAATTATTACTTCTACCGTTCCCTATTATTTTTTCAACTGTTACAAATGGCATATTTGCCGTTAACTTCGCATGGGAGATGAGTTTGTATGAAGGATGATAATGAGACATTAATACTTGAGGATAGCAATATTGATAAAAATATAGCCGGTAGCGGAACCAACAATAAGCTCCAGCATCAGCAAAGCTTGCAAACCAATAAACAAGATTTGGATCAAGCAGTGGAACTTGATGTTAAGCCTTCACAGCTCAATCTCCAGCGTATAGATGTAACTATAAATAATAAGATTGAGAATTATTCAGGGAGAATTGTTGGTTCTGTTTTAAGAGAAGCAGATGGTCAATTTGTGGCCAATGCAGTAATATTGTTGTATTTTGGTTCCGGAACCGATTTCCCTGTTTATCGTACCATTTCTGATGAAAATGGAAACTTTGCCATAGATGATTTACCACCTGGGTTCTATACAATTGTTGCCACATATAATGATATGCAATGTATATCAAGGAATATAAAAGTCCTTCCGGGTGAAAAATGTGAGCAATCATTGTCATTAGTTCAAAGAGTTAATTATGGTCATAATTATAATATCTGGTAAAACATCAGAAAAAACTCCTTTCTTGCAAAAGGAAGGAGTTTTTTTAT
>DUSG01000068.1 GCA_012842725.1 Clostridiales bacterium | reverse complement strand
CATTAGAGATTTCTTTTGATATCTTTTTGTATAATAAAGAGTGCAGATGGGCTTTGCCTGCATACATCAGCATATCCGTTAAAAAATAGGGAATTATTCAAAGTTTCATAAAGACTTTCATAAAGACAAAGATTGAAATAAAAGGAGTTAAAAAAATGGCAGAAAATATTCTTACCGTAGATGAACAAGACAGAGAAACGGGTTATATGGAAAAAATTGAGGTACACAAAAAAGGTATCTTACATAGAGCTTTTTCCGTTATGATTTTTAATGATAATGGTGAGGTATTGATACAAAAGAGAGCAAAAAGAAAATATCACTCACCTGGACTATGGACCAATAGTTGCTGTAGTCACCAAAGAGAAGGAGAAACTTTGACAGAAGCAGTGGCTAGGAGAATCCAAGAGGAGCTTGGGATTACATGTGATTGCAAGGAAGAATTCAGATTTAAGTATCGAGTTGAATTTGATAATGGTCTGATTGAGCATGAAATAGATCATGTATTCATTGGTCATTATAATGGAAATGTATTTCCAAACGAAGATGAAGTGGAAGAAATCCGCTGGGTTCCTTTGGATAAGCTTCATAAAGAAATGAGAGAGCATCCGGAAGATTTCACCTATTGGTTTAAAATATTGATGAAGCAACCGGAAATGGAATTAATAGTACAACATATATCAGAGGGCAAAGCATGCAAGTAATAAATAGACAAGAAGCAGTTGGCAAGGTTCCGGTTCTGCTTGCAGGTCTATCTAAAGTATTGTGCAATTGTAGCGATTGTTATTTGGTTTATTATTTTTTTCAAGGATGTTCATATTGATGCAGAAAAAGCCTTTGAGAAATACAGGAAACTACAATAATTTTTAATAAGTTAATTGAGCAATCTTAATGGTATGTAATTAGACTTGCACAGTAAAAAAGTTATTTTTAAGCAGTAAGCCCCAATTTGGTAATTATTGAGCTTAAACTTTGTCCTGTATTTGCACAAGAGTACTAAGCCATAAGGATTTAAAAAGTTTCAAGCTGGATGTTGCTCAATTTGAATCGGAATAATACTGATTCTTACCCTTAACTATAATTACAATTTATGAAAATATAGTTAAGGGTTTTTTAATGAAGAAAAACCAAATTTTTTTTGCTACTTTGCGTTAAAAAATAAAAAAAGAGCGAAAAACAAAGAAACAATCTTGAAAACGATGCATAGAATGTAGGTATCGATGGCAAAGGCGTCATAATAGGCAGCGCCTTTTTAGGAGGGTTTTTATGTGTGGAATTGCTGGTTGGATTGATTATAATCAGGATTTAAGAAAACATGAGGATATCATAAGCAAAATGACAGGTACGCTGGTGCGCAGAGGACCTGATGCGGAAGGAATTTATCTGAAGGAAAACGTGTGCCTGATGCATCGAAGGCTCATTGTCATTGACCCTGAAAACGGAATCCAGCCTATGACAATAGAAAAAGGCAATACCAGCTATACCATTGTCTATAACGGAGAGCTTTATAATACAGATGAGCTTCGCAAAGAGCTTTTGGCTTTTGGATATCACTTTCGGGGGCATTCCGACACCGAGGTTTTGCTGACAGCCTTTATTCATTGGGGAGAAGAATGCGTTGAAAGGTTGAATGGTATTTATGCTTTCGGGGTTTGGAATGACACAAGCCGAACTCTGTTTTTGGTTCGCGACAGAATGGGGGTAAAGCCGCTATTTGTATACAGTTATCCTGATGGCATTATTTTTGGCTCCGAGTTAAAAGCATTACTGGCAAACCCCTTAGTTAAGCCTAGGATTGATAATGATGGTCTAAAGGAAGTTTTCCTTTTGGGGCCGGGCAGAACGAGCGGTAAAGGAGTTATCAAGGGCGTCACCGAGTTGAAGCCCGGAGAGTTTCTGGTTTTTGAGCCTAAAATGGGATGCAAAATCCGTAAATATTGGAGCTTAAAGGCCAGTGAACATACCGATGATGTCAAAACCACCATTGAGAAGACTCGATTTTTAATTACCGATGCGGTTAAGCGTCAGTTAGTATCCGATGTGCCATTATGCTGCTTCTTGTCCGGAGGACTTGATTCCAGTATTATTTCAAAAATAGCTTCCGAAAGTTATTTATCTGACAACAAAGGAAGGCTTCATACCTATTCAGTTAACTATGTTGACAATCAGCAATATTTTGTAAAAAGCATTTTTCAACCGAATTCCGATGAAGAATATATTCAGATGGTGGTAAATGAGATAGGATCACAACATCATGAAGTATTGCTTGACAATGAAGATTTGGAAAAGCATTTGGGAGATGCAGTGTTTGCCCGTGATTTGCCTGGCATGGCGGATGTGGATTCTTCACTGCTTCTGCTTTGCAGGGAAATAAAAAAGGAGTTTACCGTTGCTGTTTCCGGCGAATGTGCCGATGAAATATTCGGTGGTTATCCGTGGTATCACAACAAAGACATCTTATTCAAAGATACTTTCCCTTGGTCCCAGTCTTTGGATTTAAGGCAGAGCATTTTAAAACAGGGGTTGCTGACGGATGGAGAAGAATATGTAAAACAGCAGTACAGCGATACAGTAAACAATACGGATACTTTGCCTGGCGAAGGAAAACTTGAGGTCCGCATGAGACAGATGTTTATGCTGAACTTAAATTGGTTTATGCAGACATTGCTGGATAGAAAAGACAGGATGAGTATGTACAACGGCCTTGAGGTAAGAGTTCCTTTCTGCGATCATCGATTGGTAGAGTATGCCTATAATATGCCTTGGAACATTAAGTCTCTCAACGGCAGGGAAAAAGGAATTGTAAGGGAGGCCATGAAAGACATTCTGCCGGACAAAATTGTATGGCGCAAAAAAAGCCCATATCCAAAGACCCACAATCCTAAATATTTGAATGCAGTCAAAACGAGTCTGCAAAAGATACTGAATGATTCTAATTCTCCCTTGGTGCCGTTGATTAACAAGGAAAAGGTACAAGAGATTATCGATTCCGATGGGAAGTCCATTTCAATACCTTGGTATGGCCAGCTTATGACAGGCCCACAGCTTATGGCATATTTAATCCAAGTCGATATCTGGATGAGAGCATATAAAATTGAGATTGTGTAAAAGATATGTTGAAGCGACACAGTTGTTAAATGTTTTTTCGGATGAGATTTATGAGGTTGATATCTGAATTGCGGAAGGCAAATTTGCATATATAGGGAAGTCCAAAATAGAGTATAAAGTTTTGAATAATATTGACGGTAAGCACATGTTGCGGTTCCCGGACTTATCGGCAGCCATATGTATCTTGTAAGAAGTATGATGACTTCGCCCGTATTTGCGGAAGTTGTGCTGCCTTTGGGGACCACGACTGCTGCCGCAGATCCACATGTGTGTTCAAATCCAAGAGCGTTTCTTTACCAAAGTCTAATTGTTCTTGCCGTTATGTTTATGGCAGCAGCAATAGGAAACGAGCAGGGACTTTTTGAAAAAATCGATACTGATATTGTAACAAATATCGATAATCTTTATGATTTTGCAAAGAATCCTGACGGTTATAGCCCAGTCTATTCAGTTGCAAAATGTGGCTTCTACTGCCGGACCTTACCTCCTAATCACCCTGGCAGAGGCTTCAGGTGGCAGTGCAACTGATATAGAGCCCGGTTTTGAAATTTTGAAAGCCAATAAAGATAATGTAAAGCAGTGGTATCTCGCAAGTTCTGATGTACAAAAGGCTTTTTCTGCAGGAGAAATAGGTGTGGACGTATTTATGGATATGAATATACCCTCACTCCTTGAGTCAGGATTAAATGTCAAGTGGATGGCCCTGAAGAGGGAGACTTCTCTGCCGCTGCTACAATCAATGTTGTCAAGAATGCCAAGAATCCGGAACTTGCCCAACTGTATGTAAATTATTTTTTAAGCGACGAAGTGCAGAGTCAGGTCGCTGATAAATTGAATGAAGCGCCAACAAACAAAAATGCAAAGATGTCTGATGAAAAGAAAGCATATCTGGCATATGGCGAGGATGCAATGAACTCATTGAAAACCTTTGATTGGAAATACATCAATGACAATAAAGCTGCATGGCTTGAAAGATTTCAAAAGGAAATAGCAATTTCCAATAAATAAGCTGACTATTTATTACAATTTGAAAAGCCCTATCTATTTTATATTGAGTCCTAGAAATCTTTAATCCTGAAAAAATCGGCATGGTTTGGTATATATTTTCCCGCTATGCCGATTTCTGCTTTGCTGGAGATGTATAAAACGATGGGTTAAATTCATTGATACAGTGCCATATTCTTCAATTTCAAGAGTATTATAAGAAAAGTTGGAGTGGGATGGAATAAGCTTAGTATTTGATAATAAATTTGACTTGTTCCAATACATGATCAGTGATTGGCGATAAACCCATTATTTTGGTAAAATAAATTAAATAGGATGGATAACTGGCGGGTATCATATGGAATTGGCGTAATAATGGATTTTATGGCAGTGTAGTTGTAGGGAATGCTGTTCTCCATAAGTTTTATATAACCACCCATTTAATCATTTTTAGACTATATGAGGCGTTTTTGCGGAAGGTCCCAATGATAAGTATTATCGTAGTTCTAAAATTTAAGGAGGGTAAAAAAGATGAATGTAAAAAGAATAATAAGTATAGTGATGGTAAGTATTATGATTTTATCCGCATTTCCAACAGTAGTAAACGGACAAGCCATACAAAACAATCCGCCAGGCATAGAAATACCGGAGGGGTTTTCTTTGCATTACATCGGGCGATACCATGAAGCTTCTCCTGTGATCAACGGCATGATAGCAGTTTCCAATGGGGAGTACAGCATTTACGGCAATTATAAGAAGCCTGTCTGGGGTTTTGTGAACGCCAAAACCGGTAAAGAAGTAGTGGCTCCACAGTATACCCATGATGGGTATGCTGAACTTGAAGGCTATTTAAGCCAGTTTGTCAGATATCCCCATTATTATGGGAATGTGGTTGTATTACGGGATTGGTATAGTGCAACTGTTCTTGATAAGCAAGGCAAGACGGTGGTTCCCTACGGCAAGTACCGTTATATTTCATCTTTTATTGATGGCTACGCTGAGGTTGTAACATTTGATTATAAATGGGGCATTATTAATGAGAAAGGTGAAGAGATGTTTCCTCTGGAGAAATACATGACAGATTGGGGACATGCAGGTGTTTGGGGTCCTTCGGGTATAATACCTGTATATCTAACTGATAACGGTATGGCAACAGCTATAAATGTTTTCGGAGAAGAGCTAATTACCCCGTCACATAATCTTTTTTGGGACTGGCCTATGGACGGATATATAGTTGTATTTGATTGGGATAATATAAAAGGCTATGTGATAGACAAGACGGGTAAAAAGCTGTTTACATACGAAGAAGGAAGAGTTTTAAGGCAATTTTCAGAAGGACTGTGCTACTATTACCAGTTTAAGCCTAATAGTTTACGCACGCCGGCAGATCTTTTGTATTCCGGTTTTATTGACACAATGGGCAAAGAAGTATTTAGGCTGCCTCAAGACTATATAATCAGTCCTTTTGCTCCGGCAGAATATAAAAATGGACTTGTAAAAGTGGAATCATATGACCCAACGAATCCATACAGATCAGGCAGTGATCATTTGTTTGATATAACTGGAAAAGAAGTCTTCAAGACATATGGGCATATTGATGATGTAGGCAATGGGTTTGCCCAGGTTTTTATGCCTGTCTTTGAAGAAGGTGAATATATAGGCGATGTTGAAATGCTTTATAACATAAAAACGGGTAAAAGCATTTTACCTGAAGGTTACAAGTTAGCAGGAGAAATAGAAAAAAAATTAGGCAGGGAAGTCGGAGTGGAATATCAGACTGGCCTTGAACCGAACGGTGATTTAATTGCGATTGTGGAAGATGTAGAATTTGAGGTAGGACTGCCCGATGACATCTTTTTGGAAAAGTTAGAACAGTTAAAGAGAGGGTATATCAACGCCGATGGTGATATAGTGGTTCCTCCGGGGAAATATAAGAAAGTTGAACCTTTTACCTACGGCAAAGGCAGGGTCCAAGATTATAACGGCAAGTGGGGGTTTGTAGATAATAAGGGTGAGGAAATCATCAAGCCCCAGTTCGACGTGGTTACATACTTTGTAGAGGATAAAGCGGTTGTAGGCATTTTTATCGATGAAAAAGCTCCTAATGCAGGTAATGATTATCTCTCATTAGGCAAGCCGATGCATGATTACATGACTGACTGGTATATATTGGTAGATGATACATATGCGTTAGCAAAGACCAAAAGTTCTGCAAGTGAATCATCTGTTACAGAAAAAGCTGCACCAACAACATCTAATGTACTGGTTAATGGCATATCTATTTCTTTTGAAGCTTATACCATTAACGGTAGCAACTACTTCAAGCTTCGTGACTTGGCGCAGGCTGTTAACAATACTGAGAAGAACTTTGACGTCACCTGGGATGGATCAAAAAATGCCATCAACCTAATCTCAAACAAACCTTACACTCCGGTAGGTGGTGAGTTAGCCCAAGGTGACGGTAAAGCCAAAGTTGCAACTCCCACTGCTTCAAAGATTTATAAAGACGGGAAAGAAATATCCCTGACGGCCTATACCATAAACGGCAACAACTATTTCAAACTGAGAGACATAGCTAAAGCCTTTGACATAGGTGTTACTTGGGATAGCGTTACTAATACAGTTAGCATCGACACAAGCATAGGCTATGTGGAAGAATAGAAATGTAATAAGCCCAAAATTCAGAGAATATTACATGATACAGATAGATTTACATAT
>DUSG01000012.1 GCA_012842725.1 Clostridiales bacterium | reverse complement strand
TCCTACTTTGACTTTAGTCCCAAATTGCCCAGTAAGTATGGCATCGGCTACTTCGTCAAATACTTCTCCTATCATTTTCTTAATATCATCCATATTGTTCACCCCTACTTTCTGTTAAGTAAGAATGATGCAAATTCCTTCATCGCTTCTGCTACCATTCCTTTAATCTCTTCTTTAGATACTGCTCCTGTCTCTTCTGCTTTACCAGGATTCTTCTCCATCACAATAGATATTCCATCGAATAGATTGGTCATTCTTCCTAGGAATAGGCTTCCTTTACCCACAATCATGGCTCTTGAGATCTTACCGCTTATTATCAGTTCTCTTCCTGCTCCTACAAATGGAACTCCAGAAGGTATGTGTCCCTGGGTAGGTGCAAATCCCGGCATACCATGTTCTTTTATGAAGCTTGGCATGGCTGCTTTTTCAATATCTCCTCTTTTAGCCCCCAAAGCAGCAATCATCTTATAATTAGCCATGGGTACGTCTCCTGCTCCAGCGGGTTCAGTTATTTCAGGATTCTGCATTTCAACAGAGTATTTATCAATATCGGTAATCTTAAGACCATGTTTGTCCAAAGGTTTGGTGATAATGGATTCCATAACGGCTTGAGGAGATGAACCTGTTCCTATTGTGTGTCTACCAACAATATCCGTTCTCAAAACCGGGCTCACGCCGTCATCTTCCGTAACTAATACTGCAAAAGCTCCAAGACAGTCTTCCAATATAGGTACATCTTTGTTGACATGATCCCTGCTGTTCATGCCAAGTTTTGCAGTTGCTCCTCCTGCAACAACTGCAACGCTTTTGAATACACCTGATTCAACAAGAGCTGCAGCAATTACCAGTGCATGAGTCGGTGCTGCACAAAAACCTCTTGTATCAGAACCTGTTGCAGATACAAAGCCTGCCACCTCGCCTACAGCCTTGGCAAAGTTTCCCCCACCTCTCTGGTTCATATCTCCGCATGCTTCTTCAGAGCACTCAATGATGTATTCTATGGAATCGGCAGGTATATTGTTCCTATAAACTAAATTCTTTGCAGCTAAAACTGCTGTTGCTTTAGTTGCAATATTCTCTGCCATTACATGAGCAGAGAGGTTCTTGTCAGTTGCATGAGCTGATTTTACACAACCTACTACTTTATTGTTTAAGTATAAAGGTTCTGCACCTTCATTCAGCTTCTTTTCGATTTCAGAGACATCAAATCCGTCTTTTATCTTTGCTATTTCCTGTTCTGAAAAATATGCTTTCTTTGCTAGCTTTTCTTTAACATTAACTGAGAATTCTTTTTCTAACATGACCAAATCAAAGGCATCGCATATTTTCATAACTCCATATAGTTCATCCTGCGGAACTATTTCTCCCATCTTGCCTTCTGCTTTTGCATCTTCTATAAGGTTTTTATACCACGGTCTTGGAATATTGTTCAATTCATCAGGTAAAATATTACCTATATATGCTTGATTAGGTGCGTATTTTACTGCTTCTTCAAAAGTTCTCAAATAGTTTGGTACTTTCTTTAAAAATTCAGAATTGGGATTAGCTTCTCTTTCAGAGGAGCAGGTAGTTCCATAATGCATAACCATTTCCGGTGCGTGTACTAATACGTATGCTGCTCCTTTTACAACGGGTCTTGTCATATACTACACCTCCTGTTTTTTTAACTCAATTATACATATGTTTATATAAAATCAAGTTTCGTTTAAAAAGGGTGGTATAGTACCACCCTTTTTTATTTGTCAAATACTGTCTGTTCCTGTACTTCTGTTTCAAGCGCTTTCAATGCTTTAAGCACCAGCTGCTTTCTTAAAGCCTTCTCGTCTTCCTTACCGAGGGCAGGATTTCCTAAAGGATGTGGTATTGCCACTGCCGGAACTATCCTGTTAGCTCCTACCGTCAAGGAAATTGGTACTACTGTGCATACATGAACAACAGGTATTCCTGCTCTTTCAATTTCTTTTACCATCGTTGCGCCGCAACGTGTACAGGTACCTCAAGTAGAAGTGAGTATAACTGCCTGAACTCCGTCTGCCACCAATTCTTTAGCAAAAGTTGAAGCAAACTTCTTAGCATTGGCAACAGAAGTTCCGTTTCCAACAGTTGAATAGTAATATCTGTGGAGTTTTCCTATTACACCTTCTTGTTCAAGCTCTCTCAATACATCCACAGGTAATACCCTGTCCGGATCTTCATTGGCGTATACAGGATCGTAACCTCCGTGAGCCGTTTCATAAGTTTCCTTGGTAAGGTCTATAACACCTTCGATATCATATTTGCCATACTTAGATGCAGATGATGCTTCAATCCTGTCAGGATTGCCCTTTGGCACTATTCCACCGGAAGTAACCAAAGCGATTTTGGCATTCTTCAAATCCTTAACTGCTGGATTAGGAGCTACTTTATCAAAATCAGGCATTGGATATTCAGTTTCAAAAGGTTCACCTTTTAGTTTTGCTATGAGCATATCAACAGCTCTCTTAGAACCTCTTTCTTCCCTGAATATGTTTTTCCTTACACCCCTAGGAATATATCCTTCTACTGCAGGAGGTCCTATCTCTTCTTTTTTGGCTAGTTTCAATGCCAATTTTGCCATTGCCGGTATTGCTGTTCTCATCCCTGTTGCAGCATTGGCAGTTTCAATTATATAAATGTCTTTTTTAAACATGTCGACACCCGGGTTTTCAGAATACATACCAGTTACTACAGGGATGTTCAAATTATCTTTAACAGCTTTGCATATAGTTCCGCACGCAACTCCATATCTGCCTGCATTAAAAGCGGGACCTGCTATAAATAAATCTGGTTCATATTTTTTAATCATCTCAAGAATTTCTTTTGTGGCCTCTTCCATGTTTTCATTAAAATATGAGTCGCCGCAAATGATTGTAGCAACTATCTCGGCTTCGCTTCCTAAAGCTCCTTTAAGAGCCATACCCGGTCCCACTACACCTTCTCTGACCTCAGGCTTTACATCGGCTTTCTCTTCACCGCCGATTCCGCCGTAAAATTGATTTATATAATGAACTACTTTAATCATTCTAGTAACTTCCCTCCTCTCCCATATTTGGTTTCTCAAACATGAGGAAATTAATAGTTAGAATACTGTTCTCTCATGGCTTTTACTTCTTCAATAATGGCATCTACGTCCAAAACCATTTCCATCATACCGCACTGTTCATCAAATACATCAGGATCTATTTCATCTTTAAGTTCAAATATATGATAAACTGCGAGTCCCAACGAGACTCCTGCTAAAGGACCTGCATAAGTTGGATCTCCAGCGGTAACAGTTTCTGCTGCCAATCCGGCTGATTCAGCTTCGGATGAACCTAATACTACTACCACATTTTCTTTTCCATATTTTTCCGAGAGTTCTAAGATCCTTTTCTGATTCTCCAGGTCCATTGCTCCTGCAGCTGTTCAGACAAAACACTCAGTTGATGCAAACACTACTTCGGCGCCGGTTGTCTTAATGCACTCTTCAATTGCAGGAGCTGGAATTCCGTCTCTGTCGCCGATTATAATGACTTTTTTGCCCTCTAACATGCGTTACCTTCCTTTCATTTCAATTTTATATTTGCCCTTTAATTCTGAGCTCTGAGCTCTGAGATCTGAGCTCTTAGTTCTTAGTTCTAGTATTGTGTAGCTGATAATTTGTTGAAACCTATTTCACTTGTTGCTCCGGTAATAACCTGAAGTTCTGCAACTATGCTTCCGTCAGGTCTTAAGCTTCCTGCAAAACCTCCTGCGATAACATCTGCAGGCTTCAAATCTCCGATTACTTTCTTCATCGGTGGAAGCTCAATTATTTCGTTTGCATTTCCAGCTGTTACTACAGCGTCAGCTGATTTGTCAGCATCTGCCAAAGACTGAGATGCGCCATCTCTTCCTGCATATTCATCAGTTACCAAAACTGTCTTTATGCCTTTTGCAGCTATCTTCTTGCAATTCATCATCAAGTCTGTATCAGGATTACCAAACCCTTCTTCAGATATAATAACCCCATCCAATCCTAAGTATTCAGCAAGCTTTGCAGTCCAGTTAGAAGACCTTTCTTTGTCGGATAACGTAACATTTTCGTTAGTAATTATTACACCTACAAAATTAATGTCTTTACCGTGTCTTTCGTATAAGTCTTCAATTATAGGGTTATTCAGATGATTATATGTTGGATTCTTGTCACAAGCAGAAACACAGTTGCCGCTTACAATAGCACCATCCATAACTTCTGTTGGATATATTAATGTAGGTACTATTTTTTTCGCGTCTACACCATAAACATAGGTATCATGTAACAGCCCTTGTGTCTGAAGCATATATACATATGCTACTTTTGGCAAATCAGGATACTTTTTGACGCTCTCCAGTATTGGTAATGTTTCGTATACCTTAACTTCATCGGGTTCAACATTTCTGCCTGCTTCACCTATGTAAGCAGCTGCTTTAAGACCTATCAATCTTACTGCTTGTTCGTGTTCATGCTGAGGCAAGTTGTCAACAGGTGTGCAAACTAAAACTAGATTGTAAGTTTTAGAGAATGGTGTGTATTCTGCTCCAGGACCGCTCATGTCTATAATACCTTCCTGGAATCCTACAATCTTTCCGGCTGTAACCACTGCAGCTCCTTTAAGCACATGAGTTCTTCCTGAACCTACTACATCCACCTTGCTTATAAACCCAGGGAAGATTCCACCAGGACCTTCAACCTTAACTCTTGGTTCAATAACGTCTTTTACTGGCATTATTCTTGTTTCTTCACCTGGTTTGGCAATGTCAACCTCTATGCTGGCAATTCTTTTGTCTCCTCCGATTGCCTTCAATAATTCATCTTTGTTGACATACAAAACCCCATTTTCCACTTTGGTTTCTTCGCCAAACTGTAAATCTTTAATAAAAATGTTACCTAATTCTAGACGCATGAGATTCACCTCCCTTTTATTTGGAGGGGGTATAACCCCCAAGAATACTGTTATATGTTTTCTTTAATAAGGTTCTCAATGGCTTCCGGTGTGCAATTATCTGCACCGCTTATTTCCTTTACCTTTTGGCCATTTTTGTAAACGATAAAAGTAGGCAAACCTAAAACCTTCTGGCTTATAGCTAACCTTCTGTTTTCTGTGGTATTGAGTTTGCAGAATTTAATTCTATCCTTATATTTTTCTGCTAATTTTTCTACTTCCGGCATCAATGCTTTGCAAGGCTCGCACTTTGTTCCCCAGAAGTCTACTATTACAGGACCTTCTGCTTGCAATACCTCCTGTTCAAAATTGTCTTTGTTCAACTCAATCATTGTCTCACCTCCTTTATTCATAATAACCAGAATTATTCTCCGAAAACCTTGGTAATATATTTTTCAGCACTTATAGCTGCTATGGCACCGTCAGCAGCTGCTGTGATGACTTGCCTTAAAGGAGTATTCCTTACATCACCCGCTGCAAAAATACCTTCTATAGATGTCCTCATCTCTGAATCTGTGATTATATATCCCTTTTCATCCATGTCCACTATACCTTTTACAAATTCAGATACCGGTCTTGTACCTACGAAAATGAATACCCCGTCTGTTCTATAATCTGTAATTTCACCTGTTTTAACGTTTTTCAGCTTAACTCCTTCTACGATTCCATCACCATATATTTCTTCCACTACAGTGTCCCATATTACGTGTATCTTTTCATTTGCCAATGCTTTTTCCACTATTGATTTTGCTGCTCTGAATTGATCTCTTCTATGTACTATGGTAACCTTTTCAGCAAATTTGGTAAGATATATGGCTTCTTCAACTGCCGCATCTCCGCCTCCTACTACTACCACTTCCAAATCAGTAAAGAAATCAGCATCACAAGTTGCACAGTAAGAAACTCCTTTTCCTCTGAATGCGTCTTCTCCAGGGGCTCCTAAATTTACATGCTGTGCTCCTGTAGCAATTATTATAGCTTTTGCCTTTATCTCTCCATCCTTTAGTTTCAATACCTTAATTTTATCGCTGAGATCAAATCCGATTACTTCTCCATTAATAAATTCTGTTCCAAAAGCTTTCGCCTGCTCTTTCATTCTTTCCGTAAGTTTAGGACCGGTTGGATTTTCGATGGAACCGGGATAATTCTCTAACTCTTCAGTTGTTGCAGCCTGTCCTCCCCATCTTCCTTTTTCAATTATTATCGTCTTTAATCTGCTTCTTGAAGCATATAAACCTGCTGATAATCCTGCAGGACCTCCGCCAATTATGGCAACATCGTAAATTTTATCCATTATTCTACCCCTTTCAAAGTTATGATATGTATATCGTTAGATATAGTTTTTATGCTTATGCATGTTTATATTCCAATCTCCAGACTTGA
>DUSG01000067.1 GCA_012842725.1 Clostridiales bacterium | reverse complement strand
TTTTTCAATTAATACTACTTGAATCTATTCCTTAAGAAAGTAGGAATATCAAGATCGTCATCATCATAATTAGATTTGCTATAGTCAGACTTTTTGCTTATATCGTTATCATCTTCACCAAATATGAAAGGCTTTTTCTGGTTTTCACTAAAACCTGTAGCTATAACGGTTATTCGCATTTCATCTTTTAAATTCTCATCGATAACGGCACCGAAGATGATAATAGCATCAGGATCAGCAGATTGAGCAACTAATTCTGCTGCTTCGTTTACCTCAAATATTCCTAAATCAGGTCCTCCGGTTATATTTAACAAAACACTTTTTGCACCTTCTATTGAAGTTTCAAGAAGAGGACTATGTATAGCCTGCTTAACAGCTTCGGCGCTTCTGTTCTCACCGCTTCCTTTTCCAATGCCCATATGTGCAAGACCTTTACTGTCCATTATGGTTTTTACATCTGCAAAGTCAAGATTAACCAAGCCAGGTACAGCTATTAAATCTGATATTCCTTGAACTCCCTGTCTTAGCACATCGTCTGCAATTCTAAAAGCATCCATTATTGAAGTCTTTTTATCAACTATTTGCAACAATCTATCGTTAGGTATGGTAACTAACGTATCTACATGTTCCCTCAATTCCAATAATCCTTTTTCAGCCTGCATTCTTCTTACTTTACCTTCAAAGGCAAAAGGTTTTGTAACAACACCGACCGTTAAAATTCCCAATTCTTTGGAAATTTTGGCAATAACCGGAGCAGCACCGGTACCAGTTCCACCACCCATTCCTGCAGTAATAAATACCATATCTGCTCCTTCCAGAATCTGTTTTATATCCTCGTAGCTTTCTTCTGCAGCTTTTCTTCCGATTTCAGGATTGGCACCCGCACCTAAACCCTTTGTAAGCTTTTCACCTATTTGAAGCTTATTGGGGGATTGTGTCATAGATAATGCCTGTTTATCAGTATTGACAGAATAGAATTCTATTCCTTTTAGACCTGCAGCAATCATTCTGTTGACTGCATTATTTCCTGCTCCTCCAACACCTATAACTTTTATACGAGCAACTGAGTTAACTTCAACATCAAACTCGAGCACATTACAACCTCCCTACTACATCCCGATTAATATAAATACCCTAACATCGTAAAAAATTCTTACGCTATGTTTATGTCAATTTCTCTAATATAATGTTCAACGTAAATGTATAATTTCCTTTATTTTTATAAAATTTATTTATTATTTTTTTTCATCCTCACCAAAATGTATCTCCTTATTATTGCAAAGTTTTGGAAAAGCCTTACACCAAATGCAAATATTGCTGCATAGTAAATAGGAACTCCCAACTGATCACCAATATATGTTAATATTGCTGCCAAAACAGCATTTGCAAAAAAACCGGATATAAATATTTCAACGTCAAAAGAGTTCTCTAAACTGGACCTGATACCTCCGAATACTGAGTCCAATGCAGCTAATATTGCTATAGACATATAAGTCGAATATTGAATTGGTAAAGTGATAGGAGACAATAAGCCCAACAGTATGCCTAATAGTAAACCTAATAGTGGAATTATCACTTATTTTCACCTTCTTCTATGCTTTTCTGATATTTAAGCTTCAATGGAGCCTTATAGCCATCAATCACTATTCTTTCTGCCTTTCTTACATCAACTTCGATACCCGTATATTCCAATAGATCAATATAACTATCAGGTGCAAGAATTGAAGCTTCCAATACTTTTGGATTACCTATTGCTCTTATTATAAATGGAGTAGCATGCCTTTGTCCATCGATTATTATAATAGGGCCACCGCATTTTATACTTGTTGTCCCAAGTATTCTTTCCCCGTTAATTGAAATAGCTTCAGCTCCTGCTGCCCTTAACTCGTTGACTACCTCAAGAACATCTATATCATGGATTATATATAAATCAGGATTATCTGCTACACCAACATCCTTTTTGCTATCATTCATGGTTATTATAATCCCTGGACCAGTAATCCTCTCTAATCCTGCTAAATCCCTTATTCTTTTCCATTCTTCCATCATGGAATCATAGATACTTCCGCTTTCACTTAAACTTTTTTCATAATCATTGAGTTTTAACTTAAGTTCAGTTATAGATTTTTTCAGATTATTAACTTCCACTTCAATATTTTCTACATCATTTTCCATTGCCAATAACTTTGAAATAGTTATAATACCAGGAGAAGTAATGTCGCTTTTTAGTTGGATAGACAAAAAAAACCCTAATAAAATCGCTATAGTAAATAAATAATAAATGGATAATCCTTTTTTCATGTTATTGTACTTCCCCTTCTTTAACTACTCTTGAGTACTTTTTCTCAATTACTCCATCGTACTTTTTGACAACTACTGATTGCTGTTGCGTTATAGATATTGCAACGCCTTTATTCTCTATCCTTTGTACTATTCCATCTCTCATTCTTAAAGCTGCCTCTAAGGTTTTAGGATCACCTATTACCTTGAATACATAGGGAGGAGCAAATTTGACAGTATTAATATTTATATGCAAACCTGCCTGCCTAATTTCTGTAGTTGAAATAATTCTCTGATCATTTATCGATATTGCTTCAGCACCTGCAGCATTGAGTTCATTAACCAATTCTAACAGATCTGTATAATGTATTATATTGAAATTATAATTCTCCGAAAACTTTAAGTCATCAACGGTCATGATAATACCTGGTCCCTCGACATCTACCAGGCCGGCAATGATTCTTGCTTTATTTAATTCCTCATTTAAATATTTAGCTGCTATGCTCCCTTCTGCTTCTGCATTCTCATACTCATGTAGCTTTCTTTCTAATTCGTTCTTTAGCGCAATTAAGTTGTCTCTCTCAGCTGTTACTTTTTTTAACTGAGATGCTAACTCTCTTGCTCTATATTCAGTAACAGGTCCTAAATTTGCCTTAACTGTTCGAAACTGAACAGCAACCATAACTCCTAAAACCAGACAAACAAGTCCTATAGATAAACTTATTTTTGTATTTTTCATTTATAAACCTCCTGGCTTAATCTCGCTTAAAAATTGGACTTCCTTCATGTCTCATATCAACAATACCTGTTTCCATTTTCTCATTAAGGTCATCAAGTATTGATTTAGCCATGCGTATTTTATAATCTAGATTATTATTGCCTAGATAAAAAAGTACATTGCTTTTTGAATTAATTACAATATTAGATGTATCTTCCACGTTTATTGTTTCAACCATTTCTGTCATCTCTACGCTTTTAAGATATTTAAGAATATTCATTACTATACTTAATTTTTCTTTATTATCGCTTATTAATTCTTCCCCTAATTTAAAATCACTAAAAGTTATTCCTTGTATAACAGGCAAATCTAAATTATAATCCAGACTGATAACTTCCAGAATCACTGATTCTTCATCTATAGTAATATATGAACCAAGATATGGTATTAAAGCAACACCTTCCCTTTCAATAATATCCAATGCAATGCTGGATGGCAATACTCTCTTCATTCTCACTGCCTTAATTTTGGGATGATGTAATATGTTTTTAATAATCTTTTTCCTATTTAATCTAAATATATTTTGGTTATATTGGATATTTGACAACAGTATAATTTCATTCTTTGGTACAGTTTTATTTCCTGTAACATATATGTTTTTTATATTAAATATATCTGAAGATAATAATAAGGCTGCGCTAATTCCCAATATTAAAACGAGAATAAAAATTTTAAACGCTGATTTCATCTTCTCACCTCTAGGGCTTGTACCACACAAAAATATAAATTTATTGCAGCAATGCTGCAACTTTATTTTTCTTTAGTTACATCTGCGCCTAAACTCATTAGTTTTATATCCATATTTTCATATCCTCTATCAATGTGTATATCAACATTATCAACTATTGTAGTCCCTTCAGCTGCCAAACCGGCGAGAACTAAAGCAGCACCTCCGCGAAGATCCTTTGAAAAAACATGGGCACCCATTAGATTATCGACTCCTTTAACGATTGCTGCTCTTCCCTCTATCTTTATGTTTGCACCCATTTTTATCAATTCTTCTGCATGTTTATATCTATTTTCAAATATAGTTTCTATAAATATACTGGTACCTTTCGCAATACACATAAGTGCCATCATCTGGGCTTGCATATCAGTAGGAAAACCTGGATATGGCATCGTTTTGATAATATCTACTGCATTAGGTCTTCCACAGCAACTTATACTTATATCTTTATTATATCTATTTATTTTACAACCGCTTTCTTCTAGTTTTAATAAAACAGGTTTTATATGCTCCGGTATTATATCCCTTATTATAATTCTGCCTTGGGTAATAGCAGCTGCAACACAATAAGTACCAGCTACAATTCTGTCGGGGATAACTGTATGTTCTACGTCATGAAATTCTTTCACACCTTCTATTTTTATAGTGCTGCTACCAGCTCCTGTAATTTTCGCTCCCATGCCATTTAAAAAATTCTGTAAATCCACTATTTCCGGTTCCCTGGCTGCATTTTGAATAATTGTTACTCCTTCAGCTGATACAGCAGCCAGCATAATATTCTCCGTAGCACCAACACTTGGATAGTCTAAATGAATTTCATTTCCATATAATTTATCACATTCGCATAATATATAACCATGAGATTCAACTATCTTAGCACCTAAAAGTCTCAACCCAGTCAGATGCAAATCAATAGGTCTTAACCCTATTTCACAACCTCCAGGAAAACATATTTTGACTTTCTTAAATCTGCCAAGCATCGCTCCCATAAGCATAATAGACGAACGCATTTCTCTTACAGGTTTATCTGGAATATTTATATCCAAATCTCCGGCAGAATTTACTATTACGGTGTCACCATTAAAGGAACAAGTGCAACCGATAGTTTCGAGAACATTGAGCATTGTTTTAACATCTTTTAAATTTGGGACATTATGAATCACAGACTGTCTACCATTTATTATTGATGCTGCTAGTATAGGCAGCACAGCATTCTTTGAACCTTCTATACGCAATTCGCCTTCCAGCCTGTTGCCTCCATTTATAATGTACATGCCCATGTTTTTCACACCTCCAGGAAGTGCCAATACTAATCATACTAACATATTATGCATTTCTTCCTAAGGTGTTACTAGGGCGCTATGCTCTTAGATATATTATAACATATAGTAAATTTAACTATATAATAATTCTTCAATAGTATTAATTATAGATAAAGTTGCATCGGGTTTTCCTAGTTTTTTGCTATTGTTAGCCATTTCTTTCATTTTATCCTTATTGCAAAACAAATATTTTACTTTCTGCAAAAGTACATGCTCATCTAGTTCACTTTCTAGTATAACAATAGCTGCATTAGATTTCTCTAGGGCTCTGGCATTATATTCCTGATGATTGTCAGTTGCATAGGGATAAGGAATCAAAATTGAAGGTTTTCCTAAAACAGTTATTTCAGATATAAGTCCTGCTCCGCATCTACTAATCAATAAATCAGCCGCTGCATATGCATAAGGTGCATTATGGATATATGGCATAACCTTTAAAAATCGAGTGTCAGTGGGTATATTCCTTTGCTTATATAACTCCATTACCTGTTCATATTGACTTTCTCCTGTCATATGTAACATTTGAAACTCTCTTTTTTTTACACATTCTTCTGCAAGAAGCATACAACTTTCATTAATCTTCTTAGCTCCTCTGCTTCCTCCTACAACTAATAGCAACGGATAATTTATATCAAAATCAAAAGCTTTCATTCCCTGCTCTTTAGTAACTTTTTTAAATTCTTTCCTAAGCGGGTTGCCGGTGACTACTATCTTATCTTTATTGCGAAAATAGTCTGATGCTTCAGGAAATGTCAAAGCGATTCTGTCTACGAACCTGGAAAGGATTCTGTTTGTAATTCCGGGAAATGCATTTTGCTCATGTATCAGAGTTGGTATACCGGATAACGTAGCAGTCAATAACATAGTGCCACAGACATATCCGCCTGTACCTATTACAACATCAGGTTTAAACTCTTTTATTATCTTTAGGCATTCAATCATGCTTAATAAACTTTCCTTTAAAGCTATCAGATTATCAAATGAAGGTTTTCTAGTAAAGCCTCTGACTTTTATTTTTCTCAAAGGATATCCTTCGTGTGGGACAATTGTTCTTTCCATACCTTTATCGGTTCCTACAAACAATATATTTGCATCTTCATATTTCTCTTCAATTCCTTTAGCTATGGCAATGGCAGGATAAATATGCCCTCCAGTTCCTCCTCCTGCAAGAATTACTCTCATTTAATTCAACTCCCCTCAGTTTTGATATTTCTTGAAATATTAAGCAGAATACCTATATTTGCCATAACAAATAACAGAGAGGAACCTCCAGAACTTATAAGAGGAAGGGTTACTCCGGTTGTTGGCATTGATACTGTTACAACAGCAATATTTATAACCACTTGTATACCAATCATGCATGTTATTCCTGTTGCCAAAAGACAACCGAACATATCAGGAGCATGAAGGGCAATTCTTATACCTCTCCAGATTAAAAATAAGAATAAAAATAAAACCGTAGATGTTCCTATAAATCCCAATTCTTCACCGATTATAGAAAAAATAAAATCATTTTGAGCCTCTGGTATATAAAAAAATTTCTGTCTGCTATTACCTAATCCTAACCCAAATAATCCTCCGGAACCAAGGGCTAAAAGTGACTGTATAGCCTGATAACCCGTATTCAATGGGTCAGCCCATGGATCTCTAAAGGATAACCATCTATTTAATCTGTAACTTTCTTTTGTAACTAAATATATTACTGCAGGAACAAAAGGTATAACCCAGCCTAACAAATGCCAGATTTTTGCACCTGCTGCAAATAACATGACAAAAGTTATAATCACTATGCTTCCCGCCATGCTCAAGTTTGGTTGAATTATTATCAGTCCAAAATATATTACCATCAAAATTATAAATGGAACAACACCTTGAAAAAACTGTCTTACCTTTTCTTTTTTATTACTGAGGCTTCTGGCCATAAATATTATAAGAGCAGTTTTTGCAAATTCTGAAGGTTGAAAAGTAAGCGGGCCTACTTTAATCCATCTCATAGCACCTTTAGCACCATAACCAAGTCCTGGTATAAAAATTGCTATAAGCAGTATAAAGCTTACAATTACAAATAAAAGTGCATACCTGCCCCATATTCTATAATCAATTTTGCTTAATATTGTCATGGCAATCAGACTTATGATAGCATACAATCCTTGGCTTTTAAGATATAGATAGCTATCATTATATTTCAAATATGAAGATGCCGCACTGGCACTAAATACCATTGTTATTCCTATAGCTAATAATATCAAGACTGTAATCAAAAGGGTGAAATCAATATTCCCTTTATTTTTTGCAGGCATTATTCAGCCCCCCTTAATCTCCTTACAGCATCCTTAAATACATTACCTCTTTCCTCAAAATTTTTGAACATATCCCAACTTGCACATGCAGGAGACAATAAAACACAATCTCCAGGTGTTGCAAGCTCTTTGCCCTTCTTAACAGCTTCTTCCATATCAGATACTTTATATATATTGTAAAAACCTGCCTTTTCTGCTGATTCCTTGATTTTATCAGCTGTTTCCCCAAGTAATATCAACGCTTTAACTTTTCCTTTAAAATAAGAAACAAATTCATCAAAATCTGAACCTTTATCATAACCTCCAGCTATTAATATAGTAGGTCTCGTCATGGTTTTTATTGCTTTTATAGAAGAATCAGGATTGGTTCCCTTAGAATCGTTATAATATATCACTCCATCGATTTCTGTTACATATTCTATTCTGTGCTCTACACCTTTGAATTCTTTCAAAACCTTCTGGATAGTATGCGCTTCTACACCCAGGCAGTATGCCATCAATGAAGCAGCTAAAGCATTCTCTAAGTTATGCTCACCAGGAATAAATATATCCTTTATATCAATTATTCTTTCTTTCTTATTTTTATACGATATAGTGAGGTATCCATTTTCAACATAGGCACCTTCGTCTAAAATATCTTTTCTACTGAAAAAAAGTGTTTTGCTTTTGGTTAATGAAGACAGTTTTCTTGTTTGCTCATCATCCCAGTTTAAAACAGTATAGTCCTCTTGCTTTTGGTTTCTGAAAATCTTCGTTTTTGCATCTATGTAGTTCTCCAATGTTTTGTGCCTATTCAAATGGTCCGGAGTAATGTTTAATATTGCACATACTTTTGGTCTAAAATGTACTGTGGTCTCAAGCTGAAAACTGCTTACTTCCAAAACAAATAAATCTTCCGGTGCAGCATTTTTCACTTCTTTTATTATAGGGTTTCCTATATTACCAACAACAAAAGTTTTTCTGCCGCTTTCCTTCATTATTTCGCCTAAAAGTGCTGTAGTAGTAGTTTTTCCATTAGTACCCGTAATTGCAGCAATAGGTGTTTGAGTCATCCTGTATGCAAGTTCCACTTCGCTGATAACCTCTTTGCCAAGCTTTTTTGCTTCTTTCACAAGAGGTATATCTGTAGGTACTCCCGGGCTTATTACAATAAAATCGCAGTTGCTTGCAAGCTCTATGGGATGTCCACCGGTTATTATTTCAATCGACAAATTATCCAAGTCATGTATGTACTCATCTAATTGAGCTAAAGGTTTACAATCATTTAGAGTTATATTACAACCCATATTATAAAGCTCCAAAGCAGTAGGTATTCCTGTTACTGCTGCACCTAATACCAAAACATTTTTCCCTTTTATATCCATATAAAATCCAACCTTTCCAAATAATAAAAATTAATTAAAAGCTAAAATACCAATCAGACATAGTATTATTTCAACAATGATAAAGACTGATACAACTTTTGATTCTGCCCATCCCGACAATTCAAAATGATGATGTAGCGGAGCCATTTTAAATATTCTTCTGCCTGTTTTCTTAAAATAAACGACTTGAATGATGTCAGAAAGCGCTTCTGCCACATATATGGCCCCTACAATAGCCAAAAATAAAGGCATTTTTAATATTACAGCTACTGAAACTACGGCACCACCCAAAGCCAAGGCCCCTGTATCTCCCATAAACACTTGAGCAGGATGGGAATTGAATCTTAAAAATCCAAGTATAGCACCTATCAAGGAACCTGTAAACACTAAAAGCCCCAAATTTCTCATTGCTAAAGCTATAATTGCAAAAAAACCTAATACAATCACAGTTATACCACCTGCAAGCCCATCCAATCCATCGGTCAGGTTGACGCTGTTAACAGTGCCTAATATTATAAACACGATAAAAGGTATATAAAAAACTCCAAGATCAACAAATTTACCTGTAAAAGGCACTAAAACCTCTGTACCGGTCTGACTGATTCCGCCTGCTATATATCCAAGAAACAACGCTGCCGCTAATTGAGCAACAATTTTTTGCCAAGCCCTTAATCCCAATGATCTTTTCTTGATGATTTTAATATAATCATCAGCAAAACCTATGAGTCCATATAATAAAGTCGTTGTTAATGCCAATAACATATCTTTATCCTTTGAAAAAGACAAAGACACTATTATTGCCGGAATAATAAAGATTAATCCTCCAATGGTAGGTATGCCTGTCTTTTTTATATGGCTTTGAGGACCATCATCTCTTACATTTTGACCAAATTTTAATTTTTTAAGAATAGGTATCAATATAGGTCCAGCAATCAAAGCAAGTACAAAAGAAGATATTATGCAAATTATAAACATTTTATACTCATTGATAAAAAAACTATTCATCTTTTGTGTATCTCCCCTCTATAAGGTAATCCACAATTTCTTCTAATTTCATCATTCTCGATCCTTTTATTAACACTACATCATTTGTTGCCAGTATTGAAGAAATCTTTGAAATTGCGTCTTCATTATCCTTAAAAGAATAAATCTGCTCCTTGTTCATTCCTTTGCTCAATGCTCCGTTTATCACTTCTTTCGCTTTTTCCCCTATTGTGATTAGCACTTCAATATTGGATTCAGCCACCTTTTCGCCAACTTTTCTATGGCCTTCCACTGTGTAATCCCCTAATTCTAACATATCTCCTATTATCAAAACTTTTCTCCCGCTGGAAGGCATGCTTTTCAACACTTCTATAGCGGCTATAGCAGAATCAGGATTTGCATTATAAGAATCATTAATTATTTTTATGTTATCTTTTGTATCGTAAATCTCCATCCTCATTTTAGCAGGAACAAAATTTTGCAAACCTCTTCTTATGCTTTCTATTTCCATGTTCATCGTCAATCCAACTGCAATTGCAGAAAGAGCATTATAAACATTGTGCACTCCCAAAAGAGGTATAAAAAAGTTCTCCTCTCTACCATCAATATTCACTGTGAATTCCATTCCCATATCTTCACGCTGTTTTATATCCTTAGCCCGCAAATGATTATATTCTTTAAGACCATATCTAATTATTTTAAAATCAGTATCAGTAATGGTGGAAAGCATATCATCATCACCATTTAATACAGCTATGTTATTTTTAGTAAAAAATGTAAAAACTTCTTTTTTAGCTTTTAATATATTCTCCCTTGAACCAAAATACCCAATATGAGCAGTCCCAATATTAGTTATAACTGCAATATCCGGTTTTACAATTGAAGCAAGGGTCTCTATCTCTCCCGGTTTGTTCATCCCCATCTCAAATACACAAATATCATGATGCTTTTCTAATCTAAATACACTGATTGGCAATCCTATGTTGTTATTGAGATTTCCTTCGTTTTTTAAAACATCAAATTTTTCACTTAGAACTGAAGCAATCATCTCTTTCGTCGTTGTTTTGCCTGAACTTCCCGTCACTGCTATTGAAGGTATTTCAAATTTTTTTTTATAATATTGAGCAAGTTTTATTAAAGCTGATTGAGTATCTTCTACCAATATATATGTAAAATTACATGGCTCTATATTATATTGTGATAATACAGCACAAGCCCCTGAATCAATAGCATTCTGAATAAAATCGTGACCATCAAAATTTAATCCTTTTATAGGTATAAAGAGATCATCTTTCTTTATTTTTCTACTGTCTGTACTGATACCTTTAATCATAATGTCCTCTTTGTAGTTTATCAGCTTACCGTTCAATGCATCTGCTATTTCTCTTATACTCATGGTTTCCATTTTATATACCCTCCTGGATAAGCTCTCTGACGATGACTCTCTCGTCAAAATCGATTGTTTTATCCTTAAAAATCTGATATGTTTCATGTCCTTTACCTGCCAAAAGTATAATATCTGAATCCTTAGCCATCGTCATTGCATGCTTTATTGCATCTTTTCTATTCTCTATACATACATAAGGACATTTTGTAGGCTTAATTCCTTCTTCAATTTGATTTATTATATCTAAAGGGTTTTCGCTTCTCGGGTTATCTGAAGTGATGACGACAAAATCTGATAATCTCCCCGCTATCTCCCCCATTATTGGCCTTTTGGTCTTGTCTCTGTCTCCACCACAACCAAATACTGTAATAATTTTCCCTTTAGCATAATGCTTTATAGCTTTTAAAATATTTTCCAACCCATCAGGAGTATGAGCGTAATCAATAATTACCTTATATGGTTTATCTATTTGCAGTACTTCTGATCTGCCGGGCACATACTTCAATTCTTCAATTCCTTTTGCGATAATATCTTTATCAATTCCTTCTGCATATGCAACGCTGGCAGCAGCTAGTACATTATATACACTGAATTTCCCTGGAATACTGCTTACAATCATAGTTTCATAACTTGGAGTTATAAGCCTAAACCTGATACCATTATCATTAATTTCTATATCCTTGGCCATTATATCTGCTTTTTCCTCAATACCGTAGGTTAGTAATGGCACATTCAGATGTTTAATATTTTTGTATATTAATCTTCCATTTTCATCATCAATATTGATAATATTTGCCTTTTTCGTCTTATAGAACAGTTTTTCTTTTGCTTTCCTATAATTATCCAAATTTCCATGGAAATCCAGATGATCCTGAGTAAGATTTGTGAAAACTCCTATCTGAAATATACACTGATCTACGCGTCCAAATTCCAATGAGTGGGATGATACTTCCATAACACCATATTCCATCCCTTGAGAAACCATTTGATTAAAAATTCTTTGTAAATCGATTGATTCAGGTGTTGTTCTTGAGGATTCAATTTCTACATTACCAAAATCAATAGATATGGTTCCTATAAGACCTGATTTTCTTTTTGCTTCATTTAGTATAGACCTTATCATATAAGTTGTAGTAGTTTTTCCATTTGTGCCTGTAACTCCAATAAGTTTTAGTTTTTCCGAAGGATGTCCATAAAAATTTGCTCCTATAATAGGCATGGCTTTCCTGGTGTTCTCTACTTGAATAACTGTTATGTCTTCTTTTTCTACAGGTCTATCAACCAATAATGCAGTTGCGCCATTTTCAATAGCATTGTCTATATAATCATGACCATCTGAAACCTGGCCCTTTATACATATAAAAAGACAGTTTTTCTTAACTTGCCTTGAATCATACGTTATTCCTTCAATTTCCTTATCTAGATCACCAGTATATCTAATAATTTCAATATTGCCCAAAAGTTTGGATAATTTCAAATATCTCACCTCATATCTATTGTTTACATATAATGGAATATTCATACAATAATTATACATTATTGTTCATTTACTATATTATTATGCTTTAGAATCTGTAAAAAGGCAACTGGAATTAAAGAATCTCTTTAACCCCGTTGCCTTATGAACGAATTATTGTTAGAGTCATCCTTTTATTCTTTCGGTTTTGCATATATTATAACCACAGATCCTTCGTTGACCTTTGCATTTGCTTTTGGAGTCTGGTCTAAAACCAAAGAATCTTCAGATGGCTCTCCTTGTTCTTCTTCTAATCTATATTTCAACTTGTTTTGTTCCAATAGTTTTATTGCATCTTTCAACTTCATATTTCTTACTTCCGGTACAGTAACCTTTTCTTTCATCAGTAGTTTTGCTTCTTCTTCAGTATATTGAGGTTTTACATCCAAATACCTCAATGTGTCTGATATAATACTCTTTACTACGGGAGTAGCAATGACACCACCATAGTAGCTTTCCCCTCCCGGTTCATCTATCACTACAAGGACTGTAATTTTAGGATCATTTGAAGGAGCAAAACCTATAAAAGACGATACATATTTCCCTGGTACATACTTTCCACCCTCAGCTTTTTGTGCCGTACCGGTTTTTCCTCCGACTTTGTATCCGGGAATATATGCTCCTCTTCCTGAACCGTTAGTAACAACTGATTCAAGAATTTGTCTCATAACTGCTGAAGTTTCTTTCGAAATAACCTGACGTACTACTCTTGGTTGAAATCCATGAATCGTATTCCCTTTGTTATCTACCAACTTTTTAGCAATTCGTGGTTCCATAAGATACCCGTCATTGATAATTGCAGATACTGCAGTTATAAGCTGTATAGGAGTAACGCTTATACCTTGACCGAAAGAAATATTAGCTAATTCAACAGGACCGACAGAATTAATGTTTCTTACAATTCCCGAAGCCTCTCCCAATAATTTTATATTTGTAGGTACACCAAATCCAAAACCTTGGATATATTTATAGAATTTTTCTTTGCCCAATCGCTGCCCTACTTCAATAAAAACTGGGTTGCAAGAATTCTGAACTGCTTCAGTAAAGGTTTGACTTCCATGTGGGTTATAACTTCTCCAACATTTCAATCTTCTTCCTGCTACCACTATAGATCCAGAGCAATAAAATCTTTCTTCTGGTTTAACCACACCTTCTTCCAGTCCAGCAGCAGCTGTAATCGTTTTAAAGGTTGAACCAGGTTCATATGTATCTGATATTGCAGGATTTCTCCATATTTTAAATAAAGCATTATACTGCTCGGTAGATGACATACTATCCCACTGATCTGCTAATTCTTCCGGAACCTTCCTGGGATCATTATTATCATAATCAGGCTTTATGGCCATGGCAAGTATATCGCCTGTTTTTGGGTCCATCACAATTGCCATGACTCTTTTTGCTTTAGTCTCTATAAGCGCATTTTCTACAGCTTTCTCAGCAAAGTGCTGTATAACCTCATCTACTGTAAGTATTAAATTCAAACCGTCCTGAGGTTCATAATATTTTCTATCGCTTTCAGGTAATTCCCTACCTTGAGCATCGGTCATTTTTATATCTCTTCCAGGGAATCCGTTTAAATACTTTTCAAATGTAGCTTCTACACCATCCTGTCCTTGATTATCATAGTTTGTAAAACCTAAAATATAAGATGCAAAATTGCTTTGTGGATAAAACCTTTTACTGTCATCAACAAAAATTAGACCCTTAATATTTTTTTCTCTAAGGATCCTTACCGTTTCAGAATCTACTTTTTTCTTTATAATAACAGTATCTTTATTTGCAGATACTTTTTCCAACAAATCCTCTTTATCCATATTTAGAACTTCCGCCAGCACCTGGGCTGTACTTTCTTTATCCTTGACTTCCACTGGGCGGACATATATTTCATAAGCAGGAGCATTGGTGGCTAACTCCTTACCATTTCTATCATAAATTATTCCTCTTTTTGATGGGACTGGCACATCTCTTGTCCATTGTTCCATCGCCTTTTGTTGGTATTCTGCTCCATCAACGATCTGAATTTTAAACAATCTTACAGCTAAAAGAAAAAATATAAATGTAAAGACTCCTAGTATAAATACGACCCTTTTTTTTACCCTTTTTGTCATGCCAGCCAAGTTAGCACCCCCTTGGGGAAATTAATCCAGCAAACTGATGAAACTATTAATCAATAGTTTTGCTTTAGTTATGTATTTATTTTCTTCCACATCTTCCTTAGAGTAATATGTATCATCATACCCTTTATCTATTACAATAGGTTTGGCTGCAGAAACATATAATATCTGGTCTGGATCCGGATATTGCATATTTAATTCTTCCATGGCTATTTGTTCCAATGTCTGTAAGTTAATGGTACTCATCAGGTTCACTTTGAGATTTTCATTTTTCTTTAACAGCTCATTGTATTCTTTTTCCATTTTATTGATAGTAAAATTAATCTCTGCGATATATGCATATCGTGAAATCATCAGAATACTCAATGAAAAGACCAAAACAATAGGAAATATACGTACCTTATTCTTCGTTTTACTTACCTTTTTGGTTTTAGGCTTAGCTTCCTCATCCAAAAGGGGTACATCTGTTATATATTCTTCATAACTATAATCATATGCTCTATTATCTGCTACTAACATATTTTATTCCCCCTTAAATCTATTTAGAACCTAGTCTTTCAGCAACTCTTAATTTTGCACTTCTTGATCTGGGATTATTCTTTAGTTCTTCAGAGCCCGCAGTTATAGGTTTTTTTGTAATTATTTTTATCAAAGGTAGCTGTCCGCATATGCATTGGGGAATTCTAGGTGGACAGGTACACGGCTTTTCCAATCTGTTAAATGTATTCTTAACTATTCTGTCCTCTAAGGAGTGAAAAGTTATTACACAAATTCTTCCCTCAGGATTTAACAAATCTATCGCATCTTCTATTGTTCTCTCAAGTATACCAAGCTCGTCATTAACAGCTATTCTCAATGCCTGAAACGTCCTCTTGGCAGGATGTGGTCCTTCTCTTCTGGCAGAAGCGGGAATAGCGCTTTTAATTATATCTACAAGTTGCCCTGTGCTTGTAATTCTTTCTTTTTTTCTTTCTCTCACAATAAACTCAGCTATCCTCTTAGCCCATCTTTCCTCGCCATATTGTTTTATTATGTAATATATTTCATCCTCTGACCATTCATTGACAATTCGTTCTGCTGTCAAAGGATTGTCTTTATCCATCCTCATGTCCAAAACTGTATCTTTCATATAACTAAAACCTCTTTCTTCCTCATCCAGTTGATGGGAAGAAACACCAAGATCCAGTAATACACCATCCACTTTTTCTATGCCAAGATTATGCACAATAGACTTTATATTCTTAAAATTTTCTTTTACTATTCTCACACGGTCTTCATACATTTTTAATCTTTCTTTTGCTACATTGACAGCATTTATATCCTGATCTATGCCTATCAATA
>DUSG01000066.1 GCA_012842725.1 Clostridiales bacterium | reverse complement strand
TAACTTTTAATATCAATAATTATCTTGGTTCTATAATGAATTTTATTGCTGTCCTGTCTTCACCGTCAATCTGTATTTCAGAAAAGGCAGGTATAACAACAAGATCAATACCATTTGGTGCTACAAACCCTCTAGTAATAGCTATTGCCTTAACTGCTTGATTTACAGCTCCGGCTCCTACAGCTTGAAGCTCTGCTGTAGACCTCTCTCTCAAAACTGCCGCTAAAGCACCTGCGACTGATTTAGGCTGTGATTGAGCTGATACTTTTAGTACTTCCATAATAGAATACCCCCTCGAATAACATTATAAAATATTATGACTGATTATATATTCTATGTTTGGTTTATAATTCCTTCTAAAATTCCTTCTTCACAAAAAGTATTTTTAGACATTTTTATTGATTTTTCATCATTATTCACTATATTTATGATTATGCTTCCTAGAGCAACTGTCCTATCATCCTTGAAGTATATTTTTGCATTTCTATATTTCTCTTTTATAAACCTATAATTTGATTTATGCTGACCTATTACTGAAGATAAATCTTTTGGATTAGCTAAAATTATTATTTCTCTAATATTATCTTCATGTATCTTATTTAACGAATAAACAATCATATCTTTAAAAATATCTGTTTCTACTAGCTGTCTCATTGAAGGATGATAGGGTCCAGCCACAACATTTTGTCCTATCTGGAGATCCTCAGTTGGTTGGAGTCCAATCCTTATAACTTTAATTCCCGATTTTTCTAAACATAGAAGCATTTTTTTTGATATTTTAACAGCTTGCTCAATTGTTAAAGGCTCATAAGAGCCATTTAAATACATTGTTTCCAAATATGTGTCTTTTATCACCAATACAGGATAAATCCTAGCTATATGAGGTTTCAGTTCTGCTATCTTCTTTGCAGTTTCCAGCGCTTTTTCCTCATTATCTAGAGGGAGACCTACCATCAACTGTGCACCAACTATGAAATCTTTCTGTTTCAATAATTTAATAGCCTTAACTACATCTTCTGAGCTATGACCTCTATTGGCAGCTGATAATACATCCTTGTCCATCGATTGAATGCCAAGTTCAACTATCTTCACATTATGTCTTTTCAAATTGTCCACTATTTCGGCACTTATATAATCAGGTCTTGTAGATAATCTAATATAATCTACCTGGCCTTGTAAAACATATTCATTTGCTAAATCCAATAATCTATTTTGTTCATCCAGTGGAATTCCTGTAAAGCTTCCTCCAAAAAAAGCAATCTCGATATTTGCTTGTTTGCCTTTAATCGTGCTTAAATGCTTTTCAATAATATTTCTTGCATCTTTAACGGTCAAATCATTAACCTGTCCCGTAATTCTTTTCTGGTTGCAGAAGATGCAATCATGCGGACATCCTTTGTGAGGTACAAAAATTGGTATTATATAATGTCTCTTACTCATTTATAACACCCATAGTGTTAACAGCATCTTTTGCAGCTGATTGCTGCGCATCTTTCTTGCTTTTTCCTTTTCCGGTACCAATCAATGTATCATTTAAGTAGAGTGCCATATTAAACTCTTTAGAATGATCTGGTCCGTTTTCTGATATAAGTCTATATTCAATTTTTCCCAAATTATGTTTTTGAACATACTCCTGAAGATAAGATTTATAATCATTTATAAATCTATTCTTGATGGATGATTCAATCTTATCTCCCATATAACACATAACAAATTTCTTAGCTTCCTCCAATCCTCCATCTAAAAATATTGCTGCAATCAATGCCTCAACAGCATCTGCCAGTATAGACACCCTTTTACGCCCGCCTGTGTTTTCTTCGCCTTTGCTTAGATAAAGAAATTCTCCAATCCTTATTTTTTTTGCAGTAGCATATAGGGATTTTTCACACACTATATTAGCTCTTATCCTTGTCATCTGCCCTTCCGAAGTATTTTTTAGGTTTTGGAATAAATGATAACTGATTATCATGGAAAGTATCGAATCTCCCAAAAACTCTAATCTTTCGTTATAAGGATGAGCACCATCGTGTCCATGGGCATACGAGCTGTGGGTAAGAGCAGTATTTAACAATTCCTTATCTGAAAAAGTATAATTTATTATCCCTTCAAATTCTTGAAGTGATTTTAGACGCTTTTCATCCATTATTAATCAAATGTTCCTTTCCCTACATGTAATATAATCCAACTATAGTATAATAATTTATTCATATTTTTTCAATATGATTGATGCATTATGCCCACCGAAGCCAAAAGAGTTAGACATTGCATATTTTACTACTGCAGTTCTGGCCTTATTAGGTACATAATCCAAATCACAATTTTCATCCATAGTTTCATAATTGATAGTGGGCGGAATTATACATTCATTTATTGCCATCATACATGCTAAAGCTTCTATCGCTCCTGCAGCACCTAAAAGATGACCAGTCATTGATTTTGTTGAACTTATCGCCACTTCATAGGCATGTTTTCCCATGAGAGCTTTGATTGCCTGTGTTTCAAATTTATCATTTAATTCAGTTGAAGTACCGTGAGCATTTATATAATCTATTTCATCTGGGCTTATACCCGCATCTTCTACAGCTTTTCTCATAGCTCTATAAGCGCCTTCACCTTCCGGTGCCGGTGCAGTTATATGATATGCATCTGCTGTTGAGCCATAACCAACAATTTCCCCATAAATTATGGCGTTCCTCTTTAAAGCATGTTCTAAATCTTCTAAAACAAGAATTCCAGCACCTTCACCCATAACAAATCCATCTCTATTTTTATCAAAAGGTCGAGAAGCTTTTGTTGGTTCATCATTTCTCTGAGACAAGGCTTTCATTGAGCAAAATCCAGCAATGGCCATTGGCGTTATTGAGGCCTCTGTTCCTCCTGTTATCATGATATCCGCTTCATTTCTTTGAATTATCCTATACGCCTCACCGATGGCATTTGTTGATGATGCACATGCTGTTACAATAGTCATATTTGGTCCTTTTGCATTGAAAACCATTGATATGTATCCAGCAGCTATATTTGATATCATCATCGGTATAAAAAATGGACTTACTCTTCCTGGACCTTTTTCAGTCATAACTTTATATTGACTTTCAAGAGTTTCTAATCCACCAATTCCTGAACCAATACAAACACCAAACCTATCACACTCTATTGATTTTAAATTTAGGCGTGCATCTTCAATTGCCATTTTTGAAGCCGCCACTGCAAATTGGGTATATCTATCCATCCTTTTTGATTCTTTCTTATCAATAAAATCATTTGGATCAAAATCCTTTACTTCTGCTGCTATTTTTGTACTCAAGTTTTCTGTATCGAATTTAACTATTCTTGTAACACCGGATTTCCCTTCTTTTAAACTTTTAAAATAGTTTTCCACACCTATACCAATCGGTGTTATTGCTCCTAATCCCGTGATAACAACTCTCTTTCTATTCAATTTGACTCCTCTCCTTAAAAAGTATTTAAAAAAAAGTCCCGTTTATACGGGACTTTTAATTACGTATTATTCTTTATGTATTCAACTACATCTCCTACTGTTACAAGTTTTTCTGCTTCCTCATCAGGTATCTCTATGTCAAATTCTTCTTCAAGAGCCATTAACAATTCTACTATATCCAGAGAATCTGCTCCCAAATCTTCAATGAAGGAAGACTCCATTGTAATGTCATCTGTATCTATACCGAGTTGCTCGGCAATTTTTTCTTGTACTTTCTCGAATATCATAGGTCTCACCTCCCTTCAAAGCTATACTATGATAATATTACATAACCATTCCACCGTCAATATTAATTACCTGACCTGTAATATAATTTGATTGTTCAGATGCCAAAAACACTGCTGCATTTGCCACATCTTCTGGTTTTCCGGGTTTTTTCATAGGTATAGCATTTATTAATTCTGCTTTGATTTTTTCCCCTAACACTGCAGTCATGTCTGTCTCGATAAATCCTGGAGCTATGGCATTTACATTAATGCCTCTTGAAGCAAGCTCTTTTGCTATAGATTTCGTAAAACCTATGATACCTGCTTTTGCTGCAGCATAATTAGATTGTCCCGCATTACCTATTATGCCTACAACTGAAGCAATATTTATTATTTTGCCTCTTCTTTGTTTTATCATAATCCTGCTAACTGCCTTTGTAAAATTAAACGTACCTTTTAAATTTATATCAAGAACTTTAGCAAAATCTTCCTCTGTCATTTTTATAAGAAGATTATCTTTTGTGATTCCTGCATTATTTACTAATATATCTATGCTTCCAAATTCATTTAATACTTTCTCAACTAATTTTTCAACTTCACAAAAATTAGAAACATTCGCTTTAATAGCATAAGCCTTTACGCCATATTCCATGGCTTCTTTCACAACATCCATTGCTGCCTTTTCATTATTTGAATAATTTATAATTACATTTGCGCCTTCTTTTGCAAAAAAAAGTGCTATTGTTCTCCCTATACCTCGAGAAGCTCCTGTTATGATAGCAGTTTTTTCTTTTAATTGCATTCTAATCTCTCCCTAATATTTTCTATGGTAGAATTTAATGATTCAATATCTTCCACATTATATACAAAAACATCTTTATTTATCTTCTTTACAAATGCTGAAAGGGATTTTCCTGGTCCAACCTCAATAAAAGTATCTACACCCTGACTTATAATATTTCTGATACTGTCTTCCCAAAGCACGGAAGAACTTACCTGTTCAACAAGAAGTTTTTTGATTTCATATTTATTCTTTATTACCTGCGCATTCACATTTGCCACAACAGGTATATCCATGTCATTAAATTCAATTTTATCCAGTTCTTCAGATAGTTTTTCCCCCGCACTTTTTAATAAACTAGAATGAAATGGTGCACTTACCGGCAACACCTTTACTCTTTTGGCTCCTCTTTCTTTCAAAAGTTTGCAGGCTACTTCTATAGCCTTTGTATGTCCGGTAATTACTACCTGTCCCGGGCAATTGTAATTAGCCGGCTCAACAACTCCATAGCTTGAGGCCATTTTCAAACAGTTTATTATTTCATTTCTATCCATTCCCATTACTGCTGCCATAGTTCCTTGTCCCTTAGGAACTGCTTCCTGCATGAACTTGCCTCTTTTCTTTACCACATTCACTGCATCTTCGAAAGAAATAGCATTTGATGCTACTAAAGCTGAATATTCACCTAAACTCAATCCTGCAGCTATTGATGGCTTCAATCCTTTTAGTTTCAATACTTCTAGAATTGCTATACTTGTTGTCAGAATTGAAGGTTGAGTATTTTCAGTGTCCTTTAAATCTTCTTCGCTGCCCTCAAAGCACAGTTTTTTCATGTCTATTCCTAATTTCTCACTTGCTCTTTCAAATATATCCATTGCAACTCTATAATTTTCAGCTATTTCTTTACCCATTCCCATATACTGAGCTCCCTGTCCGGGGAATATGCATGCAATTTTAATCAAGCTTTTCACCTCTTGCCAGATAGTTTAGTCTATTAATAACTGAATCACATTCAGCAATAATGTTTTCAATGATTTCTTTTACAGGTTTTATTTCTTTTATTAACCCACTTATCTGACCTGCCATAACAGAACCCATTTCTACATCGCCTTCAATACATGCTAATCTCAGTCTTCCTACACCAAACTTTTCTATTTCTCCAACTGAAGCTCCTGATTTTTCAAGCTTGTCAAATTCCCTATACAATTTGTTCTTAATTATTCTTACAGGATGCCCTGTGCTTCTTCCTGTTACGACAGTGCCTCTGTCACCAGCCTTTATTATGGCATTCTTATAATTTTCGTGTACTGTACATTCTTCAGAACATACAAATATGGTTCCCATTTGAACACCTTGTGCACCTAAGGCCAAAGCTGATATAACTCCTCTGGCATCACCAATGCCTCCTGCGGCAATCACCGGTATTTTCACTGCATCCACTACTTGTGGTACCAAAGCCATTGTTGTCAATTCTCCAATGTGTCCGCCTGCTTCTGTCCCCTCCGCAATTACGGCATCTGCTCCAACATGTTCCATTTTTTTTGCTAAAGCCACTGATGGTACAACAGGGATCACCTTTATACCTCGTTCCTTAAGTTTTGGTATGTATTTTCCCGGATTGCCTGCTCCGGTAGTTACGACCGGAACCCTTTCACTATATACCAGCTCCATTATCTCGTCGACGAAAGGTGAAAGCAGCATAACGTTCACTCCAAAAGGTTTATCCGTTAATTGCTTTACCTTTTCTATTTCTTTTTTTATAACCTCTCCAGGGGCATTGCCAGTACCTATTATGCCAAGGCCGCCAGCGTTTGAAACCGCAGCAGCAAGCTCAGCAGTTGCTACCCAAGCCATACCACCCTGAAGTATTGGATAGTCTATTTGTAACAATTCGCAAATCACTGTTCTCATCATAATCTTTCCTCCATTACTAACTCCATTTAAGTACGATAGAACCCCAGGTTAATCCTCCACCAAAACCTACTAAAACAACAATATCTCCTTTGTTTATTTTTTTGTTTTTATTCGCTTCATCTAATGCAACTGCTATTGAAGCAGAAGACATATTCCCGTATTGTTCAATGTTTACAAAAACTTTATCTTTGGATATGTTTAATCTTCTAATAGCTGATTCAATTATTCTTATATTTGCTTGATGTGGTATGAAAAAATCTATATCTTCTTTACTCAGTCCACACATTCCCAAAGCTTTCTCTGCAGCTTCTTCTATAATTTTTGTGGCAAACTTGAATACCTCAGAGCCATTCATTTTTATATAGTGCAACGAATTGGACACAGTCTCTGCTGATGCCGGCAACCTTGATCCACCTGCCGGCAACTTCAATAAGTCCTCGCCTCTTCCGTCTGCACCTAGATAAGAAGCTAAAATCCCTTTATCTTTTTCAACTCTGGATACAATAGCAGCTCCTGCACCATCTCCAAAAAGTATACAAGTATTCCTATCACTATAGTCCGTTATTTTAGATAAAGTTTCAGCACCTATCACTAAAACATTTTTCATGCTTCCCGATTTAACAAACTGTGAAGCTATACTTAAACCATATATAAATCCTGAACATGCTGCACTAATATCAAATGCAGACGCTTTAAAAGCACCTAAATTCTTCTGAACTAAGCATGCTGTAGATGGAAAAGACATATCAGGAGTTACTGTGGCAACGATAATCATGTCTATATCTTCTGGATTCATTTTCGCATCTTCTAAAGCTTTTTCTGCCGCATATGTTGCTATATCAGATGTGGCTACATCCGGTCTAACTATTCTCCTTTCTCTAATACCAGTTCTTGTAACTATCCATTCATTGTTGGTATCTAATCTTTCTTCAAAGTATTCATTAGTCAGCACTGTATCAGGCACATAACTGCCGGTTCCGACAATACCTGCCGCCACAGTTTCATTGTTCAACTTCATTCACCTCGTTATCTTTTAAATCCATAATAATTCTATCGATACATTTATTATCATAAAGTAATTTAGCCTGCCTTATTGCATTGAATATGGCTTTGCTATCAGAACTACCATGGGCTTTAATCATTATTCCATCTATCCCCAAGAACGGGGCACCACCATATTCTTTATAATCAAATCTTTTCTTAAAATTTCTAAAACTATTTTTTAATAGAAGGGCTCCAAATTTAGATATTGTTGTCTTCATCAATTCTTCTTTCAATAATCCCATAATCGTTGAAGCAAGGCCTTCAGTATTCTTTAAAACTATATTTCCTGCAAAACCATCACATACGATTACATCGCAAATACCTGTAAAAATATCTCTTGCTTCTATATTGCCTATGAAATTTAAATTGCTGTTTTTCAGTAAGACATAACTCTGCTTGGTCAAATCGTTTCCTTTTGTTTCTTCGGTTCCTACATTCAACAATCCCACTTTTGGTGAATTTATTCCTTCAACTTTTTCCATATAAATAGAACCCATTATCGCAAACTGCAGAAGATTTTTGGGTTTACAGTCCATATTAGCTCCTGCGTCTATTAACATACAGACTCCTTTTTCAGTTGGAAGCAACGGAGCCAAAGCGGGCCTGTCAATTCCTTTTATACGCCCTACTTTCAGCAGAGAACCTGCCAAGAAAGCTCCTGTGTTTCCTGCAGATAAAAAAGAATCGCATTTACCTTCTTTTACCATTTCCAAGCCTATTACCATAGATGATTCTTTCTTGCGTTTGATTGCCTGAACCGGTGCATCTTCTCCTGTTATTATTTCATTAGCATTGACGATATGTATTTTGCCTTTTGATGGCTTTACGTCATTTAAATACTTATTAACTTCAGTTTCCTTACCTACCAAATAAATTTCAATTTCATATTCATTTGCTGCATTAATGCAACCTTCAACAACAGCCTTTGGAGCATTGTCGCCTCCCATGGCATCAATGGCTATTCTCATAAATTATTCCTCCTTGCGATTGAATGATACTAATATGAACTTTCCCCTAAAAACCTCAATATTTTTCACTTTAGTAAACACCCAAACGAAATATTTGTTTCCCCTTGTTCTTACAACTTCAGCTTTAGCAATCAATTTATCTCCTGCAAAAACAGGATTTTTATATTTTATATTAGCTACACCTATTAAAGCCACATTAGCGTCAATTACCGATATAGCAAGAGACTCAGCTTGAGCGAAAATATGACTTCCTCTTACAACATTGGTTTTTTCAAAGGCCATTGAATAATCTGTCTCCAATAAAGATATACCACTAACTCCTAGATTAAGATCTAATAGTTCTCCTACTATCTCTTTTCCTTCAATCGACTTTACTTTCAAATAATTTTTCTCAGCTACATTTTTTATTCTCTCTCTCAACTCAGGTATACCTAGCTCTAATCTATCCAACCTTATGGTTTGCACACTGACATTAAAAAATTCTGCCAGCTCTTCATCGGTTAAAAAGGGATCATCTTGGATTTTTGACTGTAGACTTTTTTGTCTATCCCTCTTTGCCAATCCCTTTTTCATATAAGTACCTCCTTATACCATCTATATTTATTACCTGATACTAATAACAAGTATATATTATAACCTTGCCTTTATGCAATACATTTTTCAAAAAAAATAACAGCGGTAAAATCCGCTGTCTTTTTATTCTCCCACTTCCAAAACCGTTTTGTTTTTATAAAATCCACAGGATCTGCATACTCTGTGAGGAAGTTTTGGTTCATGACACTGAGGACATTCAATAAGTCCTGGCATAGTGAGCTTCCAATTTGCTCTTCTTTTATCTCTTCTTGATTTAGAAATTTTTCTTTTTGGTAAACCCATTTTTAGCACCTCCTTACTCTTTCCTAAGAAATCTGCTTAATTCTTGCAGCCGGGGATCAATCTCATCAAATGTACAATCACATTCCTCATAATTCTTATTTTTTCCACATTTAAAACATAAACCTTTACAGTCTGGTTTACATAGTGGTTTCATGGTCATCTGAGATGTTATTTCGTCCAATACGTATTCATCCAGTATTATGGTTTCTCCATCAATCAAAATTTCGTCATTACTTTGTTTATCTGGGCTTGTTACAAACACATACTCTGCATCTATATCTATCATTTCATTGTATAAGCCAAGACACCTGGAACAAGATCTTGCGAGTTCTGTTTGGATGTTTATATAAAGTCTTATTTTTCCTTCATAGTTTACTGCATAACCTTCCACTTTTATTGGTTTCTTAATACTGATTTTTTCACCAAAAAACTCAATGATATTGTTATCAATATCTTCAAAAAAATAAAACTCTTTTTTTATACCTTCGTTAACAAGAATCTCAGAAATACTGACTTCCATTAAACCACCTCAGATCAAATGACAAATTTTATTATACAAACCTAATTACATTTTGTCAAGAAAAATACTTTATCCAGCGTTCTTGTAATTTGAAATAAATGGCAGATTAATCTGCCATTTATTTCTCTATTAATTCTTTTGTATCTCTTGCAATCATAAGCTCTTCATTGGTAGGTATTAAAAGTACCCTTACCTTTGAACCATCCTTTGAAATGTCTACCTCTTTGCCCCTTACATTGTTCTTTTCTTCATCAATTTCTACTCCTAAGAACTCCAAACCTTCACAAATTAAAGCTCTCATTTCTGGAGAATTCTCGCCTAAGCCAGCTGTGAATACTATTGCATCTAAACCGCCCATGGCAGCAGCATATGCTCCTATATATTTTCTAACTCTGTATGCAAATATATCGAGAGCAAGCTTTGCCCTTTCATTGCCTTTTGCTGCAGCTTCTTCAATGTCTCTAAAATCACTGCTGACTCCGGATACTCCCAAAACTCCTGATTGTTTATTTAACAATTTATCAACATCATTTAGATCTAAATTTTCTTTTTCTGAAATGAATTTAACAATAGCAGGATCAATATCTCCACATCTGGTTCCCATTGCTAAACCTTCTAATGGAGTGAATCCCATACTGGTATCAACTGACTTTCCATTTTTAACTGCTGTCACACTTGCTCCATTCCCAAGATGGCATGTGACTATTTTGAGCTCTTTTATGTCTTTTCCTAACATATCAGCAGCTCTTAAGGAAACATATTTATGTGATGTTCCATGGAACCCATACCTTCTAACACGATATTTTTCATACAATTCATATGGCAAAGCATATATGTAAGCTTCCTTAGGCATAGTCTGATGGAAAGCGGTATCAAAAACTCCTACCATAGGTACTCCCGGCATTAACTGTTGACATGCTTCGATACCCAAAATATTTGGAGGATTATGTAGTGGTGCTAAATCGATACATTCTTTAAGAGCATTTATAACCTCTTCAGTTATTACAACTGAACAAGCAAATTTCTCACCGGCGTGTACAACTCTATGCCCAACTGCGTTTATTTCCTTCATGTCTTTTATAACGCCGTATTTCTCATGCATTAAAGCATCGATAACGCTTTTTAATGCTTCCTTATGAGTTGGCATATCTCCTTCTATTGTTACCTTTTCTCCGTTTTTTGTCTGATGTTTTAATACTGATCCGGGAATACCAATCCTTTCAACTATACCTTTAGCTTCAACTTCTTCGTTCTCCATATTTATTAACTGATATTTTAATGAAGAACTACCACAATTAATAACAAATACCTTCATTATGACAACCTCCTATTATATATGTTTAACCATTATTCTTTTCTATATAAAACCGTAATATCCTTCTTCCATAACTACAAATTTAGTAATAAAAGATAATTTATGATATTATAATATATATTTAATTTACATTTTGCCCTGAGGTGAGAACAAATGAAAGTTATAGGAATTGTTGCTGAATATAACCCATTTCACAATGGTCATAAATATCATTTGGAATCATCAAAAAAATTATGCAATGCAGACTTTTCAATAGCAATAATGAGCGGAAATTTCCTGCAGAGAGGCGAACCGGCTCTTTTTGATAAATGGTCTAGAGCTAAAATGGCTGTTTTAAATGGTATAGATTTAGTTATTGAATTGCCTGTAATTTATTCATGTCAATCAGCAGAATTGTTTGCATTTGGGGCCATTAAAATATTAGATTCCTTAAAAGTCGTAGATTTTTTATGTTTCGGAAGTGAAAATGGTAATATAGGTGAGCTCTACAAGACAGCAGAAACTTTATTAAGTGAACCGACATCTGTAAAAACAAAAATCCGCAAACTTTTAGATGAAGGGATGACTTACTCAAAAGCTGTAAGCGAAGCATATAGAGAAATGGCGGGAGATTTATTGTCTTATCCAAATAATATCCTCGGAATAGAATATATTAAATCTTTATTGACAATCAACAGTGCGATAAAACCAATAACTATAAAAAGGATTGGAAGTAATTACAATGACGCGGTTTTAAGAGGGCATATTTCAAGTGCTACAGCCATTAGAGAAAGTTTAAAAACAAACGGTTTGACAGAAGAAATCAGAAACTGTGTTCCTGAAGCTTCATGGAAAGTAATTGTGGACAATATAAATAAAGGGAAGGGACCTGTATTCTGGGACAATTTCTCTGATATATTACTATATCATATAAGAAAATCTACACATCAAAGTATGAGAAATTTGCCAGAAATAAAAGAAGGCCTTGAATATAGGCTGAAAAAAGCGGGTGATGCTACCACATGCTTTGAAGAGCTAATAACTTTTGTGAAAACCAAAAGATACACTAGAACTCTTTTGCAAAGAAATTTATGCCATATGCTTTTGAATATAAACAAAAAAGATGTAGGGTATGCAAAAAGAATTGATTCTCCTGTATATGTCCGTGTATTAGCTTTAAACAAAAATGGTAGGATATTGCTTAAGGAAATTAGTAGGAAATCAAATTCTCCAATAATCAATAAAGCTGCTGATTTCAAGACTTCATCATCATTCTTGGAAAGAATGTTTGATCTGGATGTTTTGGCAACAGATATATATAATCTGGGATATTATAATAAAAAATATAAAATATCCGGTGAAGATTTTAAAGCTTCCCCGTTTTATGCAGAATCACTTTGATAAGCGCTCAATGCATTGATTATACTGGGCATAACTTCCAAAGCAGCTCTTTCGCCTTCTTCAATGCATAAATCTACTTTGCTGAAGTCTAAAGGATTAATATTCTTTATTATTGGACTTATAACTATATAATCTTTTGTCAACATATTTTCAACCAAAGTATTTTCCATGGCCTCTATACTTTGCAATATAATTTCAAATAGATTTTTGGGTTTTATGTTGTTATTTCCTTTACATACATCTACAGCAATTATTATGTCTGCACCCATCTCTTTTGCTAAAGCTGCAGGAACTCTATCTAAAACACCACCATCTACCAATACCAAATTATCTATTTCTACAGGGCAAAATATTCCAGGAATGGCTATGCTGGCTCTCATTGCCAGCCATAAAGGGCCTTTGTCGAATACGTATCTTCTAGAATTTATTATATCTGTTGCAACAATTTTTATAGGTATATCCAACTCCTCTATTTTTTTATTTTTTGTCAGTATTTTGAACATTTCTTCTACCTTTTTCCCTGCCAGCAATCCTTTTTTTGATACTGCCGGATCCATCCAGATATCAGGCTTCATGTTTTTTGCTAACTTAATCATCATATCCAAATCAATGCCGCAACAATACAAACCACCTATTAGAGCTCCTATGCTGCTACCAGTTACAAAACTTGGTTTTATATTTTTCTCATTTAATACCTTTAATACTCCTAAATGGGCTAACCCCTTGGATGCTCCAGAACCTAATGCTAAACCGATTTTCGGTTTCTTTGGCAATTGTACGTCACCTCTTCAATGTATGTATTAAATTGTAAGTATAGTTATAATTTTGATTAATATAATATAATATCCAGAACTAAAGTGATTGGTGATAGTATGATTAGAAAAAATTTAAATACAATTATCAATGCAGTAATTTTTATTTTTATTATAACCAGTATAATAGCTTACCCCTCTGAAACTTTTAATGCTTCCTTGGAAGGCCTAAACCTGTGGTTGAATGTAGTATGCCCAGCATTATTACCTTTTTTCATATGTTCAGAAATATTGGTAGGTCTCGGTGTAGTCAGTTTTATTGGAAGTATATTCAGACCCCTAATGAGTATTATATTCAATATTCCTGGCGAAGGTGCCTTTGCTTTTGCAATGAGCATAGCTTCAGGTTATCCAGTTGGAGCAAAAATTACTGCCACATTAAGAAGAAATGAACAATGTACAAGAGTAGAAGCTCAAAGAATGTTAAGCCTTTGCAGCACTTCAGGTCCTTTATTCATAATAGGTGCCGTATCAGTAGGTATGCTTAAAAAGCCCGAAATTGCTCCTTTGTTATTAATGTCTCATTATTTATCCGCAATTAGTTGTGGTTTCATTATGAAGTTCTACAAAAAAAATAATAAAGCTTCAAATAGCATAACTATACAGAATCCTTTCAAAGAATTATTAAAATATAAAGAAAAAGACGGCAGAAGCATAGGTCAGTTAATAGGTGATTCAATTAAAAATGGAACAAGTCTTATATTGCTTGTAGGAGGTTACATAATACTATTCTCTGTTATATCAAGAATAATAGAAGTTACTGGATTATCAACATATATCACAAATGCTATAAATATGCTTCCTTTTATAAATGTTGAGAACAAACAGAATGTATCCATGATAATTGCTGGAATATTAGAAGTTACAAACGGTGTAAAAGCATGTGCATCACAATTTTTGCCTGACGTATTAAAACTTGCTATTATAAGTTTTTTTATCGGCTTTGGCGGATTATCCATTAATGCTCAAGTATCTGCTATTATACAGGATACCGATTTAAGCTTCCTTACTTACTTTACTATGAAAATAGTGCAAGGTTTTCTAGCATCATTATATACATTGATACTATACAGAATACCAATTCACCAGGTATTCAATTTCTATATGTCATATCAGGACTTTCCGTATAAAAGTTGGTACAGTAATATAACCACATCAAGCTTAAATTTGACTGGCTTTTTATTGATTTTAATCATATTGTCTTTAACAACTTTCATATTCAGATGTGCAAAAATAATAAAAAAATAAGCCGATTAATTCAGCTTATTTTTTTCTCTTTAGCTTTTATAATTTTTTAATTCTTCTCTGTTTGCACTTATTGTAGCCAATATTTTTTCAACCTTCGCTGATAACTCTGCAAGAATATCATCGGCATAGGCTCTCGCTCCGAGCCTTATTTTTTTCGCATCCTGTTGGGCTGCACTTATTATTTCTTTAGCTTGCTCGTTTGCTCTTTTTGTCACTTCACTTTCATCAATCATAGCTTTAATTCTTCTATCTGCTTCTTGCCTCAATAACTCGGATTCTTTTTCTGCCTCTGCAAGAATTCTTTGCCTTTCTTCGTGTATCTTTTGAAGCCTTTCATCACATTCTTTTCTTATATTTTCTGCTTCTTTTTTGGCCTCAATCAATATTTTTTGTCTTTCTTCTTTAATCCATTGAGCTTGCTTTATTTCATCAGGTAATTTGATACGAATCTCCTTAATTAAATCTAATAATTCTTCTTTGTTCACGACAGCCTTTGTCGATAGTGGCACATTTGAGGCTTTTTCAACTATATCTTCTAAGGCATCCAGTAAATGCAAGACCTCCATAAAACAACCCCCTAACTATTATCTTTTTTTATTAATTCTATACAACTCTTTTTCCACAATCTCTGGTATAAGACCTTTCACACAACCTCCGAATCTGGCAACTTCTTTTATTAAGCTGGAACTCAAATAAGAATATTTATTGCTGGTCATCATAAAAACCGTTTCGATTTCAGGGTTTAATTTGCTATTCATTAAAGCCATCTGAAACTCATACTCAAAATCTGATACTGCCCTTAGACCTTTAACAATTACATTAGCATTCTTTTTTTTCATGAATTCTATTAATAATCCTTCGAAAGATTCAATTTCTACATTTTCAAATCCTTTGCAACTTTCCTTCAAAAATTCTAATCTTTTTTCAACAGTAAACAAAGGTGTTTTATTGCTATTTATAAGCACAGCTACGATAAGTTTATCGAAAAGCTTTGCTGCTCTCTCAATAATATCTAAATGTCCATTAGTTACTGGATCAAAACTTCCAGGATATACTCCGATTTTCATTCAAGTATCTCTCCAATCTACTTTTTAATTGCGTATAATGAAAGAAATATATTACCGTATTTCTTTTCTTTAAATTTCTCAAGAATATCAATCTCTTCAGGTATTATCTCCTTTGCTCCATGCTCAATGATAATAACACCACTTTTTGACAACAGATTATTTTTTATAATCTTTCTTGCAGCTTCTATAGACAATCCTTGACCATAAGGTGGATCTATAAAAATAATATCAAATTTCCTACCTCGCCTTGATAAAATTTCAATTGCTGCAGCAAAATCATCATGTATTACTTCTGTATCATTTAATATACCAACTTTCTCTAAATTCTTTTTTAATATCTTGATAGAACTTAAATGCGAATCAACAAATACTACTTCTTTCGCACCTCTGCTATAGGCTTCTATTCCTACGCTTCCGCTTCCGGCAAATAAATCCAGAAAATTACAATCAATCACCAAATCACCTAAAATACTGAACAATGCTTCTTTCACTTTATCAGAAGTAGGTCTTATTAAATCAGTATCAATGCTGCTCAGCTTTCGGCCCTTGAGTTCTCCTGCTATTACTCTCAAATAAATCCTCCTAACCAAATAACAATTATATTTTACCACAAAGCCTATTTTTAGACAAAATATGTTTTTTATGCTGAGAATAAAAATAATTTAAATGCAAAATCTATGAATAGGGATATTATTAAACACTATATTTCCCCATAGAGCTCTTCCTTCAATTTCTCCTCTCCTATACTGGTGTTTAATCACCAGTATTTTAATTTAATGCTATTTCAACAGTTATTCTTGCAAATTCATCATCTAAATATTTTTCCATCTTGTGGTACTGATGTTCCTTTATTTTCTTCTTTTTAAATAATAAATCCACCGCTTCTTTTGATGCTTTAATAATATCATGGTCTTTGGAAAGATCTATTAACTTAAACTCCGGCATTCCATGCTGTTTTGTTCCTAAAATTTCTCCGCTTCCTCGTAACTCAAGATCTTTTTTCGCAATTAAAAACCCATCATTAGTTTTAGTCATAAATTTCAGTCTATCCTTGACACTTTTACTGTCTGAATCAGATATCAGAATGCAGTACGATTGGTAATTTCCTCTCCCTACTCTTCCTCTAAGCTGATGCAGCTGAGCCAGTCCAAATCTTTCTGCGTTTTCGATTATCATTATAGTAGCATTTGGTACATTTATACCCACTTCAATTACAGTTGTAGATACAATTATATGAATACGTCCATTATAAAAATCATCCATAATTTTTTCTTTTTCTTCATTTTTCATCTTACCATAAATTAAGCCAATATTATAATCTTTAAAATAACTTTTTTTAAGCTCTTCGCAATATTCTTTTGCTGAAATCAGTTCCAACTTCTCTGATTCTTCTACCAAAGGACATACAATATATGCTTGTCTGCCTTCATCCAAATGCTTTTTGACAAAATTAAAGAGTCTTTCTTTCTTATCAGAACCAATAAAGTAAGTTTCTATTTTCTTTCTATTAGGAGGTAATTCATCAATAACTGAAATATCTAAATCCCCGTAAAGAACTAATGATAAAGTCCTGGGTATGGGTGTTGCACTCATCACTAGCATATCTGGGTTTAAACCCTTGGATTTCAGCATAGCCCTTTGTCTTACACCAAATCTGTGCTGCTCATCAGTTATAACAAGTCCAAGGTTGTTAAATTCCAACTCGTCGCTTAATAGAGCATGGGTTCCAATCACAATTTTTATATTACCGTTGCGGATTTCCTCTTGTATCTCTTTTCTGTAACTCATCTTTAAGCTGCCTGTAACTAATGCTACGCTTATATTCTCCTTAATAATATCCAAATAACTCTTTATGGTATCAAAATGCTGGGCAGCCAGTATTTCAGTCGGTGCCATCATAACACCCTGATATCCGCTTTTTACACAATTAATCAATGCTAAAAAAGCTATTACTGTTTTTCCTGAACCTACATCTCCTTGAATCAATCTGTTCATGGCAGTTGGCCTTGACATATCTAAAAGTACTTCTTCCAATACTCTTTCCTGTGCTCTGGTTAGCTTATAAGGAAGCTTTTTGACTAAATCTTTTACCTCATTGTAAGCTTTAAACTCTATTCCTTTTTCTTCAGCATTATAATTACCCCTTAATTTAAACATATACGACTGAAGAAAAAATACTTCTTGAAATTTTAACCTTCTTAGAGCCATATTGAGGCTTTTTTCATCTTCGGGAAAATGTATATTTCTTATTGAAAAATTGATTTCAGCCAACTTAAATTCTTTTCTAAAATCGGCAGGAAATATCTCTTCCAAAGTATTATCTGTATATTCTAATGCTGCATAAATCAATTTTCTGATCTCTTTTTGGCTCAGCCCTTCAGTCAACCCATACTCCGGTACAATTCTAAAATTATTGATACTATTTGAAACAACCTTTTCATATTCTGGGCATTCCATAGTTATCTTATTGTTTATTAAGCTTGTTTTCCCTGAAAAAATAACTGTATCACCAGGTTTAAACAAATCTTTTGCAAATCTGTTATTATAAAAAATAACAACTAACGCTCCAGTACTGTCATAAACAATGAATTTTGTTATTAACATACCTTTTCTGCTTTTCATCACTTCTGCTTTGTCTCTAATTGTTCCCTTAATATTAAAATAACCCCCAGGGAAAACATCTTTTATATTCGTAATAACTCTTTTGTCTTTATATCTCTTTGGATAGTAATGGAGCAGATCCCTGATTGTTTTAATACCCAGCTTTGATAGTTTTTTTGCTTTTGAACTTCCGATTCCTTTCAGAATCATTATGCTTTCGTCTAATCTATTCATATTGATACCTCATGAAAATAATATTTTATACCAAGTTAAAATGCGTAAATTAAATATAATTTACGCATCTTTATATAGAATCCCTTATTCCACTGATATTATATAATAATATAAAGGTTGGCCTCCATAATGTATTTCTACATCACATTCCGTATAGATTTCTTTTATATTATCTTCTAGTTTTAAAGCTTCTTCTTCTTTAACATCGCTTCCATAATATATGGTAATTAGAGAAGAATCTTCATCTACCATATCGCTAAGTACTTTTTCTATTACTTCATCAATAACTTCTCCTACGGCAGATATACGGCCTTCCGTTATACCTAGATAGTTGCCTTCTTCAATATCTACTCCGTCAAAATTTGAATCCCTCACTGCGTAAGTAATAAGGCCGGTCTTTACTTCTTCAATTGCTTTAGTCATTCTTTTTACATTTTCATCAGGCGATTTTTCCTGATCCAGTGCCATTAATGCACTAATGCCTTGTGGTATTGATTTTGTGGGAATTACAATTATATTTTTTTGTGATAAAGATTTTGCCTGGTTTGCTGCCATTATAATATTGCTATTGTTCGGCAATATGATTATATTATCAGCCTTAATCCTATCAATACTCTTTAAAATGTCTTCGGTGCTTGGGTTCATAGTTTGTCCGCCTTCAATTATTGCATCGGCTCCTATATCTTTTAAAATTCTAGATATTCCTGAACCCATGGCTACAGCTACAACACCATAGCATTTATTCTCCTGGTTAGAATCTTTTTCTGCCTCATTGATAAGAATCTCCTGATGCTGTTCCCTCATATTATCTATTTTAATTTTAGACAATGCACCTAACTTTAGAGCTTCTTCAATAACTACTCCTGGATTGTTGGTATGAATATGTACTTTTACGACATTTCCATCCCCAACTACTACGATAGAGTCTCCCATATCTGCTATTTTCATTCTGAAAACATCAGGATTTATATCGTGCCCCTTAATAAGAAACTCGGTACAATATCCAAAAACTATTTCCTCAGCTTCATCGTATACCGGTCTGAAAATCTCAACTTTTTCTTCTGATCCTTCCAGTAACTGAACTACTTCCCCTGTAGCAAGATAATGATACATACCTTTTAGAATGAATAATAATCCCATACCTCCTGCATCAACAACGCCTGCTTGTTTTAAAATAGGCAGCATTTCAGGAGTTTTACTCAGTGTTTCATTAGCTTTGTTTATTACTTTACTCAAAAAATCCACTAAATCTGCTGAATTTTTTACAACTTTGATACCATATTCAGCACTTTCTCTGATAACAGTGAGTATGGTTCCCTCTGTAGGCTTCATTACTGCTTTGTAAGCTGTATTTGAACCTTCCATTAATGCATTTGCCAGTGAAACTGAATCTATGCTTTTTACACCTTTCAATCCTTTTGCAAAACCTCTGAATATTTGTGAAAGTATAACACCAGAATTACCTCTTGCTCCCATCAAAGAACCGTTGGCTGCTGAATCTGCTATGGAACTTACTTCCATTTCTTTGCATTTGCTTATTTCCTTTACTGCTGAACTTATAGTCAACGACATATTTGTCCCTGTATCTCCATCAGGTACAGGAAAAACATTCAGTTGATTAACTGTATTTTTATTATTTTCAAGATTATTTGCTCCTGATATAATCATATTTTTAAATTCTAAAGCACTAATTACTTTTTTATGTGTGTCTGACAAATTTAGAACCTCCTTAATAGAGCTATACTCTAACTCCTTGTACATTTATATTGACCTTTCTTACCTTTAAACCGGTTAAACTTTCTAAAGTGTATTTTACTTTGCTTATTATATTATCTGCTATGACAGATATCTTAGTTCCGAATTCAACAATGATATATAAATCTATTATTATTTCATCCCCATCAGAAGTTACTTTTACTCCTTTACTGAGGTTCTCTCTTTTCAACAACTCTACTATGCCATCCTTAGCACTTCTTGAAGCCATACCAACAATACCATAACACTCAGTAGCAGCCAAACCCGCCAAGGATGCCAAGACATCATCAGATAAATATATTTCACCAATATCTGTTCTCATTTTAGCTGGCATTATAATATCGCCTCCTGCTTTTTAAATATATTTTATATTATACTATTATTTTCATCAACAAATAATATGTAATGTGGATTTTTATTAAACAATATTTTAACAAAAAAATTAATTCTATAATTTCAAACGTAAATAATATTAATCTACAATCGTAAAATTAAGTAACTTCTGGCTTTTTAACTAAATATTTTATTGGTATTATTGCTTTTAACCCAATATATGTGTTAAAATAATAATGTTTTATTTGACAGTAATCTACCGAAGGAGGTGTGCATATATGGCTAGACATTGTGAAGTGTGCGGAAAAGGTATGATTTCAGGAAATAAGGTTAGTCACTCAAACAGACATAGTAAGAGAGTATGGCTTCCTAATATAAAAACTGTTAGAGCAGTTGTAAATGGTGCTACAAAGAGAATTCATGTTTGCACCAGATGCATTAGATCCGGTAAAGTGCAAAGAGCTATATAAAGCTGAATATGGACTTACTGAACCATACTCCTTTTGAAAATTGATTCAGTAAAATGACTTTAGAGAGGTTTCAATGGAAACCTTTCTTTAGTTTTTGTATAAATATATTCCTGCATAAATCAATGCAATTGCTGATAAAAATATCCAACCCATTAGAGGCATAGTTATTGCTAATAAGATACCAAGACCAATTGAAAAAACGAGAAGTCCTACAACCTTTTTTTTCTTTTTTAGGCTCATAACTTTACCTCCCTAGCTAAAAAATGAAATATATATCAGATAACAAATTGAACCAATTAGTATAGTTACTAAAATATACCAAGCCCAGACAGGCAATATTCTAACAATAATAGCTGCAGCAAAAATTATACACAATAAACCGGCTAATCTCCTATAAGAATATCCCATGCTGATTCCTCCCAAAATAAAAAACCTTTATACTTATATGTTACATAATACTCGTATAAAGGTCGTTTTGTTACTCAATCTTGCGATTTAATAACCAATAAATATCCTTTTTTGATTTTTATTTTTACTATATCATCTTTGAATTCATTGCTGATACCCAGTGTATCACCCATTTGGATTGTTTGATTCTCCAATGTATATTTTGCGCCACTAATACTTATACCTTCCACCTTTTCTGATAAAGAAAACAATGAGAAAAACTCACCTAAATGGCCTTTTATAGAAATTTCATCATTTATTAAATATATTTCATTCTGTTTATCTGCAATATAGATTTTAATACCTCTATCAATCCCAAGTTTTAATAAAGAAATATTAGCCAAAGAGTGATCCACCCTACTGCCTGTAGCTCCTATCAAGACTATTTCTTTTGAAAAATCCATGGCTTTCAATACGCATATATGACTATCGGTTTTGTCTTTTTCAATTGGATACTTTTCTACCTTTACCCCTTTATTTTCAAAATATTCTGTATATTCATTATCTGAAGAATCGAAATCTCCTATTATCAAATCAGGAATTATTCCCATTTTAAATGCATGTCTTGTTCCGCCGTCTGCACATATTACATAATCTGTTTTCTTTATTATCTCAATTACATACTCATAATCCGTTATATTCCCATTACAGATTATTGCTGTCTTCATTTATTTCATCTGCCTTTTTCATTTTCATTATTGTTTCTTTGATATTATCTGAATTGAAAATAGCAGAACCTGATACAATTATTTCTGCCCCACATTTACATACTTTATCTATATTGTTTAACCCTATGCCTCCATCAACCTGAATTGGTATCGATTTTCCGCGTCCCAACAAGTATTCTTTAAGTTTTGTTATCTTTTCATATATTGCAGGAATAAAAGTTTGTCCACCAAAACCAGGATTTACGGACATAATCAAAATCATATCTAGTTCATCCAGTACATAGTCTAAAATATAAATTGGTGTAGCAGGATTTAATGCTACACTTGCTTTTATACCTTCTTGTTTTATCATCTGCAAAAGCCTGTGAATATGCTTGGTTGCTTCTACATGTACAGTTATTATATCCGCCCCGGCATCAACAAAATCTTTGATGTATTTCTCCGGATTATCTATCATTAAATGAACATCAAAAATCATATTAGTAACTTTCCTCAAACTTTTTACAACAGGTGCACCTATAGTTATATTTGGAACAAAATGACCATCCATAACATCTATATGTAGCATATCAGCACCGGCTTCTTCTACGGTTTTAATATCTGATTCCAAATTAGCAAAATTTGCCGATAATATAGATGGGGCAATTTTTATCAATTTAATACCTCCTATTTTTCATTAAATCACATAAAATCTGTATATAGTATTCATACCTTATAGGATTTATATATCCCTTCTCCAACGCCTGCTTAACCCCGCAATCTGGCTCTTTATAATGCTTGCATGACGGATATCGGCAATTCATATAATCATTAAATTCCGGGAATAAGTATTGCAGTTCTAACTCTTCAATATCTTTCAAATCAAAAGAGGTGAAACCAGGAGTGTCCACAACCATACCTCCAGAACTCAGTTTTAAAAGTTCTGCATGTCTTGTTGTATGGGTACCCCTTTCTGTTTTACGACTTATTTCTCCTGTCTTTAAATACAGACCTGGATTGACAGCATTAAGCAGTGAAGACTTGCCAACACCAGAAGGCCCTGCAAATACTGATACATGTTCTTTAAGTTTATCTCTCAACTCATCTATTCCTATATTCTCCATTATACTGGTGCAAATATAATCATAAGGTACACTTGATAACATTTTTATAATAGGTTCTGCCTCATTTTCCTGGTCTAAATCTACTTTATTAAGGCAAACAAGGATCTTCAAACCAATGTATTCAGCATAAACTAAAAATTTCTGTAGCAGAGACATGTCTATATCAGGCTTTTTAATAGCAAATACAATAACTACTTGATCAACATTTGCAACCATAGGTCTTATCAATTGGTTCTTTCTTTCATGTATATTTATAATATATCCTTGCTTAGTTCTTTCATCTACTTCTATATCTACTATATCTCCAACTAAAGGTATTATATTATCTTTTCTAAACTTTCCCCTAGCTCTACATTCATATATATTATCACCTGTATCAACGTAATAGAAACCACCTATACCTTTTATAATTGTGCCTGATACCATAATCATCCTCCGCTAAAAACGATAGATTGTACTATCATGAAAACTGTTGTTTATATAAACCTCGAATAATACCTCTCCAGTACCATTTACTTCTATTTTTAAAGGACTATCTGCCGGTGTATGTGTATTTTCATAAATCAGAGAGCTTTTATCCCCTTCTATTTTAAATATAGTAACTTTCATAGTATCAAGATTCTTTGGCAAATTAACATTCAAATATGTCTTTTTTTCAGGTTCTTTAGGCCCTTTGCTTATTACAAAGTTAACAACACTCTTTTTGCTTACTTCTGTACCTGCTTTTGGACTTTGTCTTATGACACTTCCTGCAGGTATTTCATCACTATACTCTTCACTGACATCGCCTAAAATCAAATCCAAAACAATGAGTTGATTCTTTACTTCTTCAATATTCGTTCCTGTAAAATCCGTCATGAAAAATTTCTCTGGTCCCCCACTTATAACATAATCAATTTTCGTACCTTCATCGACAGTTAATCCAGGGGTAATGCTTTGTCTTATTACCACACCGCTAGGAAATTGGCTGTATTCTTGTGTTACTTCTCCTTCTTCCAATCCATAGCTCTCTAATATTATGTCAACTTCATCATAATTTTTTCCTACTATATTCGGAACTTCAACTTTCTTAGGCCCTTTGCTGATTATAACCCTTACTGGATTTGTTATTTTGTTTTGTGTTTCTGGTTTAGGATCCTGAATAACCACATGACCTTCAGGTACATCTTTATTAAACACTCTTTCTTCTGCGACATCCATAACTAGTCCTAAAGCCTCAAGTTCTTTCCTGGCATCCTCCTCACTGTAGCCTATAATATTAGGTACTTTTACAACTTTAACATTAAAAATACTATTCAAAAACATGTAGCCAGCAAAGACCAAAACTGCAAGCATCAGTCCCGAAAGAATTGCAAGAACTGTTATTTTTTTATTGCTTTTAGATTTTTTCGTTTTTTCTTCTGCTTTTATTTTTCTATCTAATTCTTCTTTCACATCTGTATATCTAATAGGTTCCATTATTTTGGTATTTTCATCTGCAGTTACATTTTTCTTTACAAAATCTCCGTTTGGCATTATTAGCGACTGCTTCAAATCAGCAATAATCTCTGTTACACTGCTATATCTTTTGTTAACGTCCTTTTCCATGGCTTTCAATATTATGTCTTCTAAGCTTTTTGGTATTTTACTGTTTATGTTTCTTGGCTTTTTTGGTTCTTCCTGAATATGCTTCAACGCAACAGATATAGGAGTCTCTCCTTCAAACGGGATTCTTCCTGTTACCATCTCATACATAACAACACCTAAAGAATAAATATCCGATTTTTCATCAGTATAACCACCGCGAGCTTGTTCAGGAGAAAAATAATGAACAGAACCAATAATATTTCCAGTATTGGTTATCGTTGTTGAAGATACTGCTCTCGCAATACCGAAATCAGTAACCTTGACAGTATAATCGTCTTTTATCATTATGTTGTGAGATTTAATATCTCTGTGAACTATGTGATTAGCATGAGCATGTTCTAAAGCAGAAGCAATCTGAAGGGAAATATTGGTTGCTAATTCTATACCCAAAGCACCCTTAGATTTTATCAATTCCTTTAATGTCTGACCCTTTATATATTCCATAACTATATAATATATATCATCTTCCATTCCAACATCATATATGCTCACAATGTTAGGATGAGAAAGACTTGCTGCGGCTTGGGATTCTCTCTTGAATTTTTTGACAAATTCCTCATCGTTGGTGAATTCAGACCTCAGAATTTTTACTGCAACATATCTATTTAATAGCCGGCATTTGGCTTTGTAAACAAGAGCCATGCCTCCTCCGCCTATCTTTTCAAGTATTTCATATCTACCTCCAAGTACTTTACCTATCATTATCTACACCCCCTAGCTGAACATCAATAACAACTACTGTCACATTATCAAAGCCGCCATTGAGGTTAGCCTTGTTCACCAATTCATGACATATGGTTTTATAATCTTTAACAGATATAACTGTATCAAGTATTTCCTCATCAGAAAGCATATTAGACAAGCCATCGGTACATATAAGAATAAAGTCTCTGTCATTTATAGTTATGTTTTTTACATCGACTTTTAAATCCTTTGAAGTTCCTAAAGCTCTTGTTATTAGATTTTTCTGTGGATGGTGCATAGCTTCTTCCGGTTTTATTGTCCCATTCTTTATCAACTCAGCTACATAGGAATGGTCTTCTGTTATCTTAGATATCTTCTCATCTCTTATCAGATACATTCTGCTGTCTCCTACATGTCCTATCACAAGATTGTTTTTTATGATCAGCGCTAATGTTAGTGTTGTCCCCATACCAGATAAAGTTTTGTTTTCTATAGAACGTTTATATACCTTTTCATTTGCAAATAAAAAAGCATCTGTTACCAGTTTTTTATAGTCTTCTATCTGATAGTCGCAAGCTTTTCCTAAAGCTTCTTCCATAAAGTTCTTTACTTCTGAAACTGCCATCTTGCTTGCAATTTCACCTGCGTTATGTCCTCCCATTCCATCAGCTACTATACATAAATAAGGTTTATCATATTCATATCTATCCTGAAAGTAAAAAGAGTCTTCATTCACTTTTCTTACCAAACCGATATGAGAAACTCCATAAGCCCTCATCAAAACACCTCAATCTTTTATCAAATAAATCATGATTTTACATTCAAAAGTTATTATTTCGACATTCTATTTAAAATTCCTTTTTATTTACTTCTATCATTATCAATGCATATCCCTATCATTTAATCTTTTTCATATGTAAAAGATTATCTGTATATTTTTTACATTAAACTAACCTAAATTCTTAATATTTTTTAAACATATATGATATCTAATTAATTTAATAAAGTAAACTGAAACACTTTTATTATCAGTTAACCGAATCATTTAGATAACTTTTCCTCAGTTGTCCGCAAGCTCCCTCAATGTCTGTTCCCAATTCTCTTCTTAAAGTGACAGGAATCCCGTTATCTTTAATTATTTTCATAAACTCTTTAATACTGTTTAGTTCTGATCTTTTATACTCATTACCTTTAACAGGATTTATAGGTATAAGATTAATATGGCATAATTTACCTTTTAACAGTCTAGACAGCGCTTTTGCATCCTCCTTACTATCGTTTATGCCATCTATTAAGGCGTATTCAAATGTAATTCTTCTGTTTGTCTTTTCAATATAATAATCACAAGCCTTCATTAATTCTGCAATGTTATATTTTCGATTTATCGGCATCAGTTTGTTTCTAATTTCATCTTTGGCACTGTGCAATGATATGGCTAAATTGCATTGAAGATTTTCATCAGCGAACTTATAAATAGCAGGAACCAGTCCTGAGGTTGAAATTGTTATATGTCTCATGCCGATATTGATACCATCCCTATGATTAATCGTTCTAAGAAATTTCATCACTTCATCATAATTGTCAAAAGGTTCTCCAATGCCCATAATTACTATATTTGAAATTTTAATTCCGCTTTCTCTTTCTACAGCCATAATCTCTTCAATCATTTCTCCGGATCTAAGATTCCTCACCAATCCACCTTCTGTTGATGCACAAAAACTACAATTCATTCTACAGCCTACCTGGCTGGAAATACAAATGGAATAACCATGCTTGTATTTCATCAGCACACATTCTACTGCATTATTATCTTCTAGACCAAGAAGGTATTTAATCGTACCATCCTTGGATTGTTGTTTATCTATTACACGTGCTATACCTATATAAAAGTTGTCATTTAAATAATTAATAATATCTTTAGGCAAATTATTCATGTCTTCAAATTCTTCTACATCTTTATAAATCCATTTAAATATCTGGTTTGCTCTATATCTTGGAAAACCTTTGTCAACTAATAATCTTTCCAATTCTTCATAAGTTAGATTTTTAATGTTTGATTTTACCATTATGCCCACTTCCATCATTTTCTAATCATTTTTGCAATAAAAAAACCATCAGTCTTATGAATATTGGGATACAGTTCTATATATCCTTCCTTGGCATTAGGTGCATACAGATTTTCAGGTATCAGGTTTTCTATATTATCTAAATAAAAATCTTTATTATTCTCAATAAATCTATTTATAACATCGATATTTTCTTTACTGTTTAAAGTACATGTGCTATAAACCAGCGCTCCACCTTTTTTTAGGTAATGAGAACTGATTTCTAGAATTGAATACTGTAGATTGCGTAGCTCGCTTAAATCATCCGGTTTCTTTTTCCATCTAAGATCCGGCTTCCGCCTTAATAGTCCTAATCCGCTACAAGGAGCATCAACCAATACACCATCTGCTTTTCCTATATAGTATTCATCTACATTGCGTGCATCAAATAATTGAGTCTCAACAATTTTTATTCCAAGTCTATCACAAGTGTTATTGATCAATTCTAATTTATGTTCATGTATATCTCTGGCAATTATTTTTCCTTCATTATTCATTAATTCTGCCATATGTGCAGCTTTTCCCCCAGGTGCGCTGCAAACATCCAATATTAGCCAACCTGGTCTTGGATTCATTATCTTACTTACAAGCATGGAGCTTTCGTCCTGAACCGTAAAATAACCTTGGTTGAATATATCAATGCTTTCGATTGACTCAGTTCCCTTTACTCTTAATGCTTCCTCATTATATAATCCGTCAGCACATTCAGTACCATATGATTCAAGAATATCTTTCACTTCCAGCTTATTTGTCTTCAACCTATTAATTCTTATTGTGAGAGGAGGAGTTTCATTATTGCTTTTTATCAATTCTTCAGTAAAATCTTCACCATATTGTTCTAACCATATTTCCATCAACCATTTAGGATGTGAGTATTTAATTGAAAGATATTCTACCAAATCCTTTTCATAGGGATATCCTATACTATCTTTTTTTCTCGATATATTTCTCAGTAGGCCATTTACAAATCTGGCAGAACCAATATTATCGTATTTTTTAGCTAATTCAACGCTTTCGTTGCAGACTGCTGAATCAGGTATCTTGTCAAGAAATAGTATTTGATATATTCCGCTTCTAATAATATTCCTTACGGTGGGTGATATTTTTTCTTCTTTTATACTGGAGAATTTTTTTATTACCCAATCTATATAAATCAAATTTCTAAGGGTGCCATTTACTATTTCTGTAACCAAGGCTTTGTCTAGTTTTGTGAGATTCGATTTGTTCAACCTTTTCCTTAGTTCAATATTTGAATATGCTCCCTTATCGATTATATTATTTAAAATCAGGAAGGCTTCTTCCCTAGCCCAATTCTTTTTCATATTTACACTCCTTGCATAAAAGACTGATAGCATAGCTATCAGTCTCTTCTCCCTCTTATCATTAATAATCTTAATAACTGAAGTATAGCTGTAACAGTTGCAGCTACATAGGTTAAAGCTGCAGCAGAAAGAACTTTTTTCGCACCATATATTTCTCCTCTGGCTACCAAGCCGTAATCCTCTAATGCCATTATTGCTCTTTTGCTGGCATTATATTCAACTGGCAATGTTATAATTTGGAATAAAACTGCTGCGCTGAAAAAATAGATACCTAATGTAAAAAGCTCCATTATATTAAGTATTAAAGCAATTAATATTAGAAACCAAGCTGCCTGAGAACCAAAAGAAGCAATTGGTGCAATAATGTTTCTTATCATAAGAGGTGCATAATGCTCACTGTGCTGTATTGCATGACCACATTCATGGGCTGCAACACCTGCTGATGCTATGGAGTTTCCGTTATAAACATCATATGATAATCTCAATACTCTTTTTCTTGGATCATAATGATCTGTCAAGTTACCTCTTATCATTTCAATAGAAACATCGTACAAACCATTGGCATCCAGAATTCTTCTTGCTACTTCATATCCTGTAAAGCCATTTGAATTTCTGACTCTCAGAAATCTACTAAAAGTCGTTGATATTTTTGTCTGAGCATAAAGCGCAAACAGCATAGCGGGTAGGAGTAATATATAAGTAGGATCATAATATCCGTAACCGTAAAACATATACAATCCTCCTTAACCTAAAACAGTATTTTTGATAATTTTATGACCTCTCAAATAAGCTGCTACATCCATTCTCTTCTGATTTTCAAATTGAATCTCTTTAACACATAGAAAACCTTTTCCACAGCTAATGATTATATTATCTTTGTTAATTTCTGTAATTACACCATACTCATGATTGCTTTTATCTTCATCTACTATATCTGCTTTAAATATCTTGAACATTTTTCCTTCATAGTAGGAAAATGCACCAGGCCATGGATATGTACCTCTTATTAAATTCTTTATCCTTCTGCAATCCAATGACCAATCTATTTTGCCTATTTCTTTTTTTAACATTGGAGCATAAGTGGCTTCTTCCTCGTTCTGTTTAACTCTTATTATTTTGCCCATTTCTATATTTTCCAGCGTTTCTATTAGTGTTTCTGCTCCAAGTATAGAAAGCATATCATGAAGTTCTTGAGCATTCATTTCATCATCAATTTCAATTTGTTTTTTTAATATCATATCGCCGGTATCCAATCCTTCATCCATATACATGGTAGTAACGCCGGTTACTCTGTCCCCGTTTATTATGCTCCAATTTATAGGTGCTGCACCTCTATACTTTGGCAGCAAAGATGCATGAACATTTATACATCCCAAAGGAGGTATGTCTAATATCTCTTTAGATAGTATCTGACCAAATGCTACTACTACTATCATATCAGGTCTTAATTCTTTTATAGTTTCAACAAATTGAGTATCTTTTATCCTTTCAGGTTGGTATACTGGTAATCCCAACTCCAAAGCTACTTGTTTTACAGGGGGAAAAGTCAGTTTATTCCCCCTGCCCTTTGGTTTATCAGGTTGAACTACTACAGCGCATATATCATATGACTTTTCATAAAGTACCTTTAAACTAGGCACTGCAAAATCTGGTGTACCCATAAAAATTATTCTCATGCTAATCTCTTCCTTGCTCATTTATTTGAATAGCTTTGTCAGTAAATAAAATACCGTTCAGATGATCTATTTCATGGCATAAAGCTACAGCTAATAAATCTTCTCCTACAATTTCAAATATTTCTCCTTTTCTGTTTTGCGCTCTTACAATAACTTTCTTTGGCCTTTTCACTATTCCGGTTATTCCCGGAATGCTAAGACAGCCTTCTTCCCTCATCTGCTCTCCGCTTTCATATACTATTACCGGATTTATCACTTCTATCAAACCTTCTCCTACATCAATCACCACTACTCTTCTTAATACCCCGATTTGAGGTGCTGCTAATCCAACACCACCAGCTTCACGCATTGTATCTGTCATATCTTCCAATAAAGTGATTATTCTCTGATCTATTTTCTCCACCTTTTTGGCAGTTTTTCTCAATATTTCATCTGTATCCTTTCTAATTGCTCTAATTGCCATCATAACCCTCCTATTTTTTCTTTAACATTACTATAACATATTTAAAGGATTAATATCTATACTTATGCTTACATCTTTGAACATTGATGAACTATAATCATTATAGTTTTTTAATATATATACCAATTCCTCTTCTGTTTTATTTTTCAATATAAGCTGCCATCTGTACCTGTTATTAATTTTCGTTAAAGGTGCCGGGGAAGGTCCCCAAAGTTTCGCATTACAGTATCTGCCTATTATTTTGTTAATTATTTTAGCTGAATCTTTGGCAGCATTAATAACTTTTTCTTCATCATATCCACTGACCATTATTTGCCCCAAATGTGAAAAAGGTGGATAATCCATATCCTCTCTCAATTTTATTTCCTCTTTATAAAACCCAACAAAATCATGATTTTTTGCATAATATAAACTGTAATGATCAGGATTATATGATTGAATTATAACTTTTCCTGGTTTTTCTCCTCTGCCTGCTCTCCCTGCTGACTGGGTTATCATTTGAAAAGTTCTTTCTGAAGCCCTAAAATCAGGTAAATTCAAGTATGTATCTGAAGTTATAATACCTACCAATGTTACTTCAGGAAAATCATGTCCTTTCCCAATCATTTGAGTTCCAATCAAAACACTAGCCTCTTTATTTCTAAACTTATCAAGAATTATCTTATGAGAATTCTTCCTGGTGGTTGTATCTGCATCCATTCTTAAAGTTTTTATACCAGGAAATTTGTCTTCAAATTCTTTTTCAACTCTTTGTGTTCCTGTTCCAAAATATCTAATATAATTGCTTTTGCAATTAGGGCATATTACAGGATTAGAACTTGAATAACCGCAATAATGGCAATATAGATAATTTCCTTTAGCATGGTAAGTTAAAGATATACTGCAATTTGGACATTTTGCCACATAACCACAGCTCCTGCAGGAAACAAAAGTGGAGTAACCTCTTCTGTTTAAAAACAATATCACTTGATCATTGTTATCCAAAGTATTTTTTATCTCATCAACAAGCCTGTTGCTGAAAATACTTTTATTTCCACTTTTTAATTCTTCTCTCATGTCAATTATTTCAATGCTGGGCATAGATCTGTTATTAACTCTGGAAGAAATTGATACCAACCTCATATTATTCATTTTATTTATGGCATAATAATAATTTTCAATAGAAGGTGTAGCTGATCCCAGCAACAGATTAGCACCTTCCAATTGGCTTCTTTTTATAGCTACTTCTCTTGCATCATATTTGGGTCTGGTTTCTGATTTGTATGTGCTTTCATGCTCTTCATCTATAATTATTATTCCAAGATTATTAAACGGTGCAAATATAGCTGATCTGGCTCCGACAACTACTTTTGCCTTTCCCTGATAAATCCTTCTCCATTCATCATATTTTTCACCATCAGAAAGCCCACTGTGCAAAACCGCCACAGCATCACCAAATCTACTTACAAATCTCCTTATCATCTGTGGTGTTAACGCAATTTCAGGTACAAGTACTATTCCTTGTTTTCCTTTCTTTATTTCTTCTTCTATCAAATTCATATATATTTCAGTTTTCCCGCTGTTTGTGACACCATGAAGCAGTACGTAGTAACCTTCGTTAAAATATTTTTTTATTTCTTTTATGGCCTCAATTTGTTCATTGGTGAGTATTTTTCTTTCCTCGACAGGTAGTTTTTCTTGCACTAATCTATATACTTCTTCTTCCTCAACTCTTATATACCCTTTTTCTAACATGCTATTTACCGTCTCTTGTGATATATCATAAATTTTTTTTACCTTTGATAGCTCAATGCCAGGATTAGATAAGACCAAATCATAGAGAAGTTTCTGTTTTTTGGCGTTAGCAGAAATCTTTATGTCTTTTATATCTACAGGATATATTAATTTTTCATATTTTATACTTTCCTGCTTTTTTAGTTTTTGCAGTCGCTTTAAAACACCAAGTTTTAACAGTTTTCTAATGGCTTTATCCAGCACATTATCATTGAAGTTGTCTCTTAACTCTTCCCAGGAAACACTTCCTCCTTTTTCTTCAATAAAGCAAACAATCTCTGTCAGTATTGGAGGATTGCCTTCCTTTAACAATTCTAAAGGTCTTATATCATTATTTAACTCAAAGTAATATGTACTTTTAATCCTCACATTAGACGGCAATATACTATGTATGGCTTCAATATAGTAACACAGGTATCTCTCTCTCATCCAAGCAATTAGCTTCAGCATATTGGGAGGTAGAAATACATCACTACCGGCTGGCTTTATAATAGCTTTTAACCGTTCTTTATCATAGTCAATATCCTCTTTTATTTCTATCACATAACCTTCCACTTTTTTGTTAGATTTTCCAAAAGGTACTATAACTCTACAACCAATTTCTACTTCCATATCTTCAGGTATAATATAACTATAAAGTCTATCTGTCTCTTTGCACTTATTATCTACAATCACTTGAGCAATTCTGATATCAGACATTTTTTCTCCACCCCCCCATTCATACCTATATTATTAATAAAAGCTTCCCGTAAAAGCATTTTTAACAACAAGGAAGCCTTATGTTAAACCTATTATGAAAAGTTATATTAAAATATCGTGGGTTATAAAAAGCGCACTTATGTACGCTTATAATTTAATGATTCTATCCAATATCAAGTCAGCCAAATCAAGCTTTGCCATCTTCGGTAAGCTTTCCACATTTCCTTGTTTGTCTATTATCTTAACCACATTAGTATCTGTGCCAAAACCTGCACCTTCTGTGAATAAATCGTTAGCTACTATAAAATCCAGATTCTTTTTTGAAACTTTTTCTTTTGCATTTTCAACAAGATTTTCTGTCTCCATAGCAAAGCCTACCAGAATCTTATCTCCCTTTATCTTCCCTAACTCATATAATATATCAGGATTTTTTACTAATTCTAAAATTAGCTTTTCATCACTCTTCTTAACTTTTTGCTGATGAGTGATTGCAGGAGCATAATCTGCAACAGCTGCGCTCATTATCACAATATCTGCTTCATCATAATGCTCCATAATCTTTTCATGCATTTCTCTGGCTGAATTTACAGGTATGAGCTGAACGCCCTCTGGTGCTTTCAATGAGGTTGGTCCGGAAATAAGATATACTTTAGCTCCTCTATCCACAGCTTTGTATGCAATAGAATAGCCCATTTTACCTGTAGAATGATTGGATATATATCTAACAGGATCAATAGCTTCTCTTGTTGGACCAGCAGTGACAATTACGGTTTTTCCAACAAAATCCTTCTTTCTTTCAAACATGCTGTTTATATATGACTCTATAACATCAGGTTCTGCCATCTTGCCTATTCCTACATCCCCGCATGCCAATCTGCCTTCACCGGGTTCTATAAATCTATATCCTAATGCTTTTAGCCGTTCTATATTTGATTGCAATATTGGATTTTCATACATATTACAATTCATAGCAGGAGCAAATACCACAGGTGCTTTAGTTGCCATCACTGTAGTAGTTAACATGTCATCCGCTATTCCATTGGCTATTTTCCCGATTATGTTGGCGGTTGCAGGGGCAACAACAACCAAATCTGCTTTTTTAGCAAGGGCAATATGTTGTATTTCCCAGTACTTAGGTTCCTTAAACATATCAACGATAACCTGATTAGAAGATAAGGATTGAAAAGTCAGAGGATTAATAAATTTTGTAGCATTTTCTGTCATTATAACATCTACATTTGCCTCAGCTTTAACCAAGCGACTCACTAAATCACAAGCTTTGTAGGCTGCAATTCCGCCTGTAACACCTAAAACTATATTTTTATTCTTTAACATTCTTTTCACCTGTTTTTTTAACATGCTTTCCATTTAAACATCTTAACTTTCCTGCTGCAATCTCTTCCATTGCAATTGTAACAGGTTTTACCGAACTGGTTTCTATAAGACTTTGTTGCCCATCCACAAGTTGTCGCGCTCTTTTTGCAACAGCGACAACAAGAGTATATCTACTGTCAACTTTATCAAATAGTTTATTCATGGTTGGACTAACCATCATTATAATTCCTCCTTGAATTCGAACAAATCAAGATTATATCTACTTAATTTGCATCTTTCAGCTTTTATTATACAATAAATATTTTCTACGGCCTTATCCAGATCATCGTTGACAACTATATAATTATAATACTTTGCATGTTGAATCTCATCAAATGCACATTTCATTCTTATGTCTATATCCTTTTGCGCCTCAGTACCTCTTTTTAATATTCTATTTTTGAGCTCTTTAAAAGATGGAGGCATTATAAATACAAATATACCATCGTCATAATTTTCTTTTACTTGTTTTGCACCTTGAATATCTATCTCTAATATAACATCTTTTCCTTCATTTATCTTATCAATAACATATTTTTTTGGAGTTCCATAATAATTGTCATATACAAGAGCATATTCTAATAATTCTCCATTATCTATCATTTCTTGAAATCTATTTTTATCTACAAAGTAATAATTTACTCCGTCAATCTCACCATGTCGTGGATTTCTAGTAGTTACTGAAATAGATAATTCTAGGTTTTCAATATTTTTTTTAAACAACTCCTTGCATATTGTCCCTTTTCCTACTGCAGATGGACCTGAAATCACAATTAGCAAGCCCTTTTGATTTTTCATTAACCTCACCTTATTAAAGTAATAGTATTCTGTTCTTCATTCAACGTCCATATCATCATTTTCCGCTTCTTGTTCAGTTTCATCTACTTTGCCCACTAATCTATGAGCCACTGTTTCAGGCTGAACTGCTGAAAGTATTATATGATCGCTATCCGTTATTATAACTGCTCTTGTTCTTCTACCATAAGTTGCGTCAATAAGCATTCCTCTGTCTCTTGCTTCCTGAATAATTCTCTTAATAGGAGCTGACTCTGGACCTACAATTGCAACTAACCTATTAGCTGATACAATATTACCAAAACCGATATTAATAAGCTTAATATTCATTGAAAATCCTCCTAATCTTTATTCTAAATTTTGTATTTGCTCTCTAATTTTTTCTATTTGAGTTTTTAAATCTACTACATTATTTATAATACATATATCAACGGCTTTTGAACCTATTGTATTTATTTCCCTGTTCATCTCCTGAACTAAAAAATCCAATTTTCTTCCTACTGCTGATTTCAAACACAGTGTTTTTTCAAATTCATCAATATGGCTTTTTAATCTTACTATTTCCTCATCTATACTACTCTTATCAGCAATAATTGCAATTTCAGTCATCAATCTGTTTTCATCCAATGTTATACCCTGAGTCAATTCAATAATTCTTTCTCTAAATTTTCTAATATGTTCATCAAGCAAACTACCATATTTTTCCTCAATATCATTGATTATCTTCCTAATACTATCTAGCTTTGCTTTTATATCATTTGATAGTCTTTCTCCTTCCCTTTCTTTCATTTCGCATAAAGCTTCGAATGCTTTTTCCAGTGCAACTTTTAAAATATTCCATATTTCTTCTTCTTTTTTTTCTATCTTTTCTACCTTGAAAATATCTGTAAACTTGGTTAATAAAGATAGATTTATTTCATCATTTATGTTGAATTCATCCTTTATTTTAGTTAAACAATCTATATATGATTTCACGAGATTTGTATCAATCTTTATATCAGCTTCCTGCCCGAAAGAATCATAATTGATATAAATATCTACTTTCCCTCTGCTAATTCGAGAAGAAGCATATTCTCTGACTTTATCTTCCAGAATCAACAATGTTTTTGGCAACCTTATTGTAAAATCACTATATCTATGATTAACCGATCTAACATCTACCGTAAAATAATAATTATCTTCTCCATATTCCCCTCTGCCAAACCCAGTCATACTCATAGCCATAAAACCATTCCTTCCGGATAAAACTTGTTTATTCTTCATTCATCTTAAGTTCTATATAATTTTATATAATTTCATAAAAAAAAACAATATATTGATTTTAAAGATTTCTTGATAAATCTTATATATCAATTTTACCGGAAAAGACTTCCGTAGCTGTCCCCTCCATAAATATATTATTTTTTCCATCCCAGTGAACAGTCAAATCCCCACCCCTTGTATGTACAAGAACTGTACTATCTAATAAGCCATTTATGATTCCTGCAGCAACACTGGCGCAAGAACCTGTTCCACAGGCAAGCGTATATCCTGCCCCTCTCTCCCATGTTCTTACAGCTATTTCATTTCTGCCAAAGATTTTTGCAAAGTTAACATTGGTTTTCATTGGGAAATAATGACTATTCTCTATTATCTTACCTTCTTTTATTACTTCTTCATCAATAAGCGTATCCCTAAAAATAACTACATGAGGAACACCTATTGACACAGCTGTTATTACATAAATATTGGAATCAATCTCTATGCTTGCATTTATCGCTGTTTTTTTATTTATATTGCATGGTATATCTTTTGCTTCAAATATCGGCTTTCCCATGTCAACCTTAACATTAATAACTTTTCCATTCTTTATTTCCAGTTCAGGAATTATCACTCCTGCAAGTGTTTCGATATTAATCTTTGTTTTTTTTACAATATCTTTTTCATAAACATATTTTGCAAAACATCTTGTAGCATTACCACACATTTCCGCCTGACTTCCATCTGCATTATATATAGTCATCTTTATATCTTGCTCTTTACTGTTTTCAACTAATATAATACCATCTGCACCTATTCCGTAATTTCTGTGGCATAAAGCTATTATATCATCTTTGATCAGATTTATGTTGTTGTCCCTATTATCTATAATAATAAAATCATTTCCAAGACCATGATATTTATAAAAATTCATAAAATATATCCTCCTAATATAATCCTTAATCTGTATTATAACATATATAACACATAAGTATTTAAATTAATGTTTAAGATATAGTAAGATTTATCCTTATTTAATCAAGTAAATATTATTTATATATTGCTATTTTTGATATAATCATGTTAGCTATAAGTTTACAGTGAAATTTAGGAGGTATTATCATGCCTTTTGATGGTATAACAGTTAATTCTTTAGTAGAAGAATTTAAACACACAATCCTGGGCGGTAGAATAGAAAAAATATATCAACCGGAAACAGATGAGATAATTTTAAATATAAGAAATAATAAAGTTAATTATAAACTTTTAATTTCTGCAAATTCCACATATCCTAAAATACACCTTACTCAAAATCAAAAACCTAACCCTCAAAACGCTCCTGCTTTCTGCATGCTCCTAAGAAAGCATTTGTCAGGAAGCAAAATAATAGATATTAAACAGCCAAGTCTTGAAAGAATTATTGAGATTACTTTCAACTGCTTAGATGAAATGGGCTATAATGTAGAAAAGACTTTGATAGTTGAAATAATGGGTCGTCATAGCAATATTATCCTGATTGATGGTGAAACTACGGTTATAATTGACAGCATTAAAAAGGTAAGCAGCGACATGAGTAGCGTAAGAACTATAATGCCCGGACTTAAGTATATTTATCCTCCTTCAGGAAACAAAAAAGATCCGCTCAATATAAACAGAGAAATTTTTTTATCATCACTCCAATCAGTTTCCGGCAGCATTAAAGCTTATCAATATCTTGTCAACGATTTCTTTGGCATCAGTCCCGTAGTAGCTCAGGAGATTTGCTATAGAGCAGGTATTGAAGCCGATGAAGATATTAAGGGAATTAATGAGAATAAAGCAGAAAAACTCTATGAGCAATTTAGCAAATTAATAGAAACAGTCAAAAATAAAACATACACACCGAATATAATATCAGATAATCAAAGAAAGATAGATTTTTCACCTATTGAATTGACTATATACAAAGAATACCAATGCATAAAAAAAAGCAGCATCAGCGATATAATTGAAGAATTCTATTTTGAAAAGGACCTCCAGAACAGAATCAAACAGAAAACAAGTGATATCAGCAAAGTATTGAAAACAAGGCTCGAAAGAAGTGAAAAGAAACTGTCCATACTGGAAAGCGAATTAATGGAAGCTAAAAACTTTGAATATTATAAGCTTTGTGCAGATATTATCATGGCTAATCTTTATAAACTTCAAAAAGGTCTGGATAAGGTAAGTTTGCCAAATATATATAGTTCAGATGAAGAAATGATAGAAATTGCCCTAGACCCCACACTAACTCCAATAGATAATGCACAGAAATATTATAAACAATACAATAAATTAAAAACTGCTCAAGAACTGATAAAAAATCAAATAGAACAGGTATTTGATGAGATTTTATATTTAGAAAGTGTATTAAATAGCTTAAACAATAACCTGGATGAAAATGAAATAAATGAAATAAGGGAAGAATTAATTAGGGAAGGTTATATAAGTAACAAAGCAGACAAAAAAAAGATGTTAAAATCATCTGAAAAACCATCTAAACCTATGCGTTTTATTTCATCATCCGGTTTTGATATCTATGTAGGTAAGAATAATACCCAAAATGATTAC